>JACDCH010000127.1 GCA_013694495.1 Acidimicrobiia bacterium
GTCCCGGCCCGCGGTCGCCGCCGTCGGCGGGGCGACCGCCCTCGTGGTCGCCGGCATCGTGCTCACCCTCGGGCTCGAGCGGCGCCGCCTCGTCCGGGCCGTGCTCGGGACGCAGGCCGAAGCAGCCCAGCTCGACCAGCGGTTCCGCCTGGCGTTCCACGGGGCGCCGGTCGGGATCGCCATCGTCGATCGCGACGGCAACATCGTGAAGGCCAACGAGGCGCTGTTGATCCTCCTCGGTCGGCCCAGCATGCCGCACCGGTCGCTCGCAGAGTCGGCGCTGCCCGAGGACGTGGCCGTCGTCGGCGAGAACTTCCGCCGGCTGATCAACGGGGAGGTGGACCACGTCGTCCACGAGCGCCAGTTGCGCCGCGCCGACGGTTCGCTCGTGTGGGTCCGGATCCACTCGGCCCCGCTGCCCGGGCCCGACGGCACGCCCGCCGCGATCGTCGGCCACATCGTCGACATCACCGCCGAGCGCGAGGCGGTCGCCGCGGTCGACGAGCTTCGACACCGCGCCTTCCACGACAACCTCACCGGCCTCGCCACCCGCGACGTGCTCCTTGATCGACTGGGCGGCGCGCTGGGGCGGGCCCGACGCAGCGGCGAGGCCGTCGCCGTGCTCTACCTCGACCTCGACCGCTTCAAGTCGGTCAACGACCGCTTCGGACACGCCACCGGCGACGCGCTGCTCCGGTGGGTGGCCGGCGCCATCTCGGGCGCCGTGCGCCCCGGCGACACCGTCGCCCGCCACGGCGGCGACGAGTTCGTGGTGCTCCTCGACCCCGTGACCGGGGTGCCGGAGGCCCGGATCGTCGCCCGTCGCATCCGCGACGCGCTGACGCGGCCCGTCGAACTCGCGGGCGGCGTGCGGCTCGCCGTCGCCGCGTCGGTGGGCATCGCCGTGTCGTTGGGCTACGCCGCGCCCGAGGACCTCCTCCGCGACGCCGACGCCGCGCTCTACCACGCCAAGACCGGTGGCCGCGACCGGGTGGAGGTGTTCGACGACGAGCTGCGAGCCCGGGCGGTTCGGCGGCTGTCGACCGAGCTGGTGCTGCGCCAGGCGCTCGACGACGGGTCGATCACCCTCCGGTTCGAGCCGGTGGCCGACCTCCACACCGGTCGGGTGGTCGGGGCCGAGGCCCGCATCCAGCTCACGCAGCCGTCCGGCGAGTCCGTCCCCGTCGCCGAGCTGCGGCTGGTGGCGCAGGAGACCGGCCTCGCGCTGACGCTCGGCGCGGGCGCGATCGACGGCGCCTGCCGGGCGGCGGCTGCCTGGAAGCGCACCGACGGCGACCGCTGCTGGGTGGGCATCGACGTGACCCCGCAGGAGGTCGTGCACCCGACCTTTGTCGACCGGCTGAGCCGCAGCATCGAGGAGAGCGGCGTCGAGCCGGGGTCGGTGCGCCTCGAGCTGCCCGAGTCCGTCTGTGAGCAGCGCGGCCCGGCCCGCCGGGCGTTGGACATGGTCCGGTCGCTCGGCGTCCTCGTCGTTCTCGACGGCTTCGGCGCCGACCTGCGCTCGTTCGCGCGGCTCGGGAGCATGCCGATCGACGGGCTGAAGCTCGACCTGGCGTGGTTCCCCGACGTCGTCTCCGACCGGGTGGCCGCTGCGCTCCTCGGCGCGTTGCTCCCCGTGACCGAGCTCGCAGCCCTGCCGGTGGTCATCACCGGCGCCGACCAGGCCGGTCAGATCGAGGTGGTGCGGTCCATCGGCTACCGCTACGTGCAGGGCGGCGCGGTCGCCCCCGGCCTCGCCGTCGAGGATCTCGTCTCCCTCGCGGGCTGATCCCATCGTGCTAGCCATCGGCCCGCGCGCGGCGGATGACCAGTGGAGGGTCGACATGATCAGGGACTTCAAGGCGTTCCTCGTCCGAGGGAACGTCGTCGATCTGGCTGTGGCGGTCGTCATCGGCACGGCGTTCGGCGCGGTGGTGACGGCGATCGTCGACGGCCTCATCACGCCCCTGCTCGGCCTCTTCGGCGACCAGGACTTCAGCCAGTACGCCCTGACGCTGAAGACGAACGACGACGGCACGACGATCCAGCTCCTCTGGGGCGCGGTGCTCACGGCCATCATCAAGTTCGCGTCGGTCGCCGCCGCCATCTTCTTCCTGGTCGTGAAGCCGCTGCAGCTGGTCGTCGAACGACGCAAGCGGGGCGAGGAGCCCACCGACGACACGCCGGCCCCGTCGGACGAGGCGCTGCTGCTCACCGAGATCCGGGACCTGCTGAGGGCCCAGGGCTGAGCGGCCCGCTGGTGAAGCCGGCGACGAGATGATCGACCACCGACCGGGCGACGCCGGCGCGCAGGGCATCGGGGAGGCCGGTTCCGGCCACCAGCGCGGCGACGCCGTCGGTCGCGGCCCACAGCGCGAGGGCGACGAGGTTCGGTTCGGCGCAGCCGGTGTCAGCC
>JACDCH010000130.1 GCA_013694495.1 Acidimicrobiia bacterium
CTCGTAGTTCGGCAGCGCCCGCTCGCCTTCCAGCGGCAGCCGCCCGGCGACGGCGTGGCCCGGGAACGACGTGACCACCGTCGTGGCCCCGCCGCCGGCGACCGCCGCGATCGCCTCCGCCACCTCCGTCGGTCGGGGTGCGAGCGGAGCGGTGTATACGACGAGCACCGCGTCGACGTCGTCGTTCGCCACGCCCGCGGCGACGGCCTGGCCGTACTCCGCCGGACCCGCGCCGAGCCCGAGCGCCGTGGCCGTCACGAGCAACCCGGCCGCTGTGCCGGCGGCCTGGGTGAACTCGGCCGCGCCGGCGCTGTCGGCGATCACCGCCACCCGCCGTCCGGCGGGCACGGGTTGCCACGCCAGGAGCCGGGCCACGTCGAGGAGCTCGTCGACGGAGTCCACGCCGACCACGCCGGTCTGGCCGAGGAGCAGGTCGGGGTCGCCGCCGCTGCCTCGCACGAGGGCCACGACCGGCTTCCGGCGCGCCACCCGCGGCGCCACCTGACGGAAGCGGCGGGGGTTGCCGAACGATTCGAGCGACAGCACGACGACGTCCGTGCGGTCGTCGGCCTCCCACCACGCGAGGAGGTCGTTGCCGGACACGTCGACCTTGGCGCCGACGGCCACGACCGAGCTGAACCCGAGCCCGAGCTCGGTGGCCCGACCCACGATCGCGACGCCGAGCGTGCCCGACTGGAGCGACAGCGCCACCCGCCCGGGCCGCGGCTCCAGCGCCGCGAACGTGGCGTGCAGCCGGACCTCGGGGTCGGTGTTGACCACGCCGAGCGAGGCCGGTCCGAGGACCCGGATGCCGTGCCGGCGGGCCAGCGCCACGAGCTCCCGCTCGCGCTGGAGACCCGCCTCGTCGACCTCGGCGAACCCGGCGGAGACCACGAGCACCGAACCGACCCGCGCCCGGGCGCAGTCCTCGACGGCGGCCAGCACGTCCTCGGCGGGCACGGCGACCACGGCGAGGTCGATGTGCTCGGGGACGTCGAGGACCGAAGGCCACGCCGGGACGCTCGCCACGTGCAGCGCCTCCCGGTTGACGGGGTACACCGGCCCGGTGAACTCGTGCAGGAGGAGCTGGCGGAGCACCTCGTGGCCGATCGTGCCCGGCCGTCGGCCGGCGCCCACCACCGCCACCGTCCTCGGCTCGAGGAGGCGGGCCACGGTGCGCACCTCGGCCCCGGTGGCCCGGCCCTCGGCCGCGGCCTGCGACGCGCCGGTCTCGGCGACCTCGAAGCTCACCTCGATCACGCCGTCGGCGAACCGGGTGGTCGGGTCGAACCCGGCCTGCTTGAACACGGCGAGCATCTTGCGGTTCGTCGGCAGCACGGTGGCCACGAAGCGCCCGATGCCGTGGGTGCGGCCGGCGGCGGCGAGGTACTCGAGCAGGATCGGCGCGAGCCCCCGGCCGTGGTGGGCGTCGTCGATGAAGAACGCGACCTCGGCCTCGTCGGTCTCCCGGTAGCGGTCGTAGCGGGCGACGCCGATGAGGTCGCCGTCGAGGAGCACGACGAACGCCTCCCGGGCGACGTGGTCGACGTTCGTGAAGTGCCGGACCTCGGCGTCGGACAGGCGAGGCCGGGGGCTGAAGAACCGGTAGTAGATCGACTCCGGCGACTGGCGCTCGTGGAACGCCACCAGGCGCTCGCCGTCGTCGGGGCGGATCGGGCGCACGTGGACCGTGGCGCCGTCGGCGGCGACGACGTCGGACTCCCACAGCGCCGGCTCGTCGTCGACCGTCACGGCGCGGACCCTAGGACCTGCCCCCGACCCGGCGCCGACCGCGACCGCCGGGCCGGCGGGGCCCGCCGCCTAACCTCCGGCCGGTGATCGTCGCCACCAGCGGGGGCCAGGTCCGGGGGTTCGAGAAGGGCGGGGTGCTGCGGTTCCGCGGCATCCCGTACGCCGCGCCGCCGGTCGGTCCGCTCCGGTTCCGGCCGCCGCAGCCCCACGAGGGCTGGACCGGCGTGCGCGACGCCCTCGAACCGGGCGCCATGGCCCCGCAGGTGGCCGGCGGGCTCGAGGCGATGCTCGGCTCGGCCAAGATGGCCCAGGGCGAGGACTGCCTGTTCCTGAACGTCACGACGCCGGCCGCCGACGACGCGGGCCGGCCCGTGCTCGTGTGGATCCACGGGGGCGGCTTCGTCGGCGGGGCCGGCTCGATCCCGTGGTACTCGGGCGTTCGCTACGCGCAGCGCGACGACGTCGTGGTCGTGTCGATCAACTACCGCCTCGGCGCCCTCGGCTTCACCCACCTGCCCGGCCTGGGCGAGGGCTTCGCCGGGTCGGGCAACGCCGGCATCCTCGACCAGGTCGCGGCCCTGCGGTGGACGAGGGACAACATCGCCGCGTTCGGCGGCGACCCCGGCAACGTGACCGTGTTCGGCGAGTCGGCCGGCGGCATGAGCATCGGCACGCTCCTCGCCACGCCCGAGGCCAGCGGGCTGTTCCACCGGGCCATCGCCCAGAGCGGCGCCTGCCAGGCCGTGTCCACCGGCGCCGGCGCCGAGGAGACGGCGGC
>JACDCH010000139.1 GCA_013694495.1 Acidimicrobiia bacterium
GTTCCATGCCGCGCTGGCCGAGGAGTACCTGGACGCGGTGCGCGAACCCCTCGCCCTCTACCGCGAGCTCGGCGTCGCCCATCCCGGCTGGCTGCTCCGCTCGGCGAACACCCTCCTCTCGACCAACGTCACCCTCGGGCCGTGGATCCACGTCGGCAGCGACGTCCGCTTCCTCGGCACCGTCGGCGACGGCGAGCAGGTCGAGGCCCGGGGCCACGTCGTCGACGAGCACGAGCGGAAGGGCCATCGCTTCGTGGTGCTCGACGTGCTGCTCACCGCCGACGGCCGCCCCGTCCAGCACGTTCGGCACACGGCCATCCACACCCCCCGTCCCGCTGTGCCCCTTTGATCGTTTCACGGGTGATTCCGCCGGGAAGGAACCCGACATGTCGGGTGGCAACGGGAAGTACCGGACCTCCGATCTCACCTGGAGGTGCTGGACCAAGATGTCCACGGTCGACGACGAACGATCCCTGCCTCGCGCCGGTGAGCTCGCCATGACCGTGAACGCGGCGTGACCGATCCGACCGGCGCTCCGGACCCTCAGCCCGTTTGGCCGGGCGACCCCTATCCGCTCGGCGCGACCTTCGACGGCGTCGGCACCCGCTTCTCGGTGGTGTCCTCGGTCGCCGAAGGGGTCGAGCTGTCGCTGTTCGCCGACGACGGCACCGAGGAGCGCGTCGAGCTCCCGGAGCGGTCCGGCGACGTGTGGCACGGCGAGCTCCCCGACGTGCAGCCAGGTCAGCGCTACGGCTTCCGGGTCCACGGCCCCTGGGACCCGGCCGCCGGGCTGCGCTGCAACCCCGCCAACCTGCTCCTCGACCCCTACGCCAAGGCGGTGGAGGGCGAGGTGCGCTGGGACGAGTCGGTCTTCTCGCACACCTGGGCCGACCCCGACGTTCGCAACGACGACGACTCCGCGCCGTTCGTGCCGCGGAGCATCGTGGTCAACCCGTTCTTCGACTGGGACGGCGACCGGCTGCTGCGCACGCCCTGGTCGGACACGGTCATCTACGAGGTGCACGTGAAGGGCGCGACGGCCCTGCACCCCGACATCCCCGAGGACCTTCGCGGCACCTACGGCGGCCTCGCCCACCCCGCCTTCATCGAACACCTCACCGGGCTCGGCATCAGCGCCGTCGAGCTGCTCCCCGTGCACCAGTTCCTCCACGACGCCCACCTCGTCGAGCGGGGCCTGCGCAACTACTGGGGCTACAACTCGATCGGCTTCCTGGCGCCGCACAACGACTACGCCAACCGGGGCCAGCGGGGCGAGCAGGTGCAGGAGTTCCGGGCCATGGTTCGCGACCTGCACTCGGCCGGCATCGAGGTCATCCTCGACGTGGTCTACAACCACTCGGCCGAAGGCAACCACCTGGGCCCGACGCTGTCACTCAAGGGCTTCGACAACGCCGCCTACTACCGCCTCGTGGCGGAGGACCCCCGCTTCTACTTCGACTACACGGGCACCGGGAACACGCTCAACATGCGGAACCCGCACACCCTGCAGCTGGTGATGGACAGCCTGCGCTGGTGGGTCACCGAGATGCACGTCGACGGCTTCCGCTTCGACCTCGCCTCCACGCTGGCCCGGAGCCTGCACGAGGTGGACCGCCTGTCGGCCTTCTTCGACCTCGTGCAGCAGGACCCCGTCATCAGCCAGGTGAAGCTCATCGCCGAGCCATGGGACGTCGGCGAGGGCGGCTACCAGGTCGGCAACTTCCCGCCGCTGTGGGCGGAGTGGAACGGCCGCTACCGCGACTCCGTCCGCGACTTCTGGCGGGGCGAGGACATCGGCGTGGGCGAGCTCGCCTACCGCCTGACCGGCTCGTCGGACCTCTACGAGGACGACGCCCGGCGCCCACACGCGTCGGTCAACTTCGTCACCGCCCACGACGGGTTCACCCTGAACGACCTCGTCTCGTACCACGAGAAGCACAACGACGCCAACGGCGAGGGCGGCAACGACGGCGAGTCGCACAACCGGTCGTGGAACTGCGGCGCCGAAGGTCCCACCGACGACGCCGAGGTGCTCGACCTGCGGGCCCGCCAGCGGCGCAACTTCCTCACCACGTTGCTCATGAGCCAGGGCGTCCCGATGTTGCTGCACGGCGACGAGCTCGGGCGCACGCAGAGCGCCAACAACAACGTCTACTGCCAGGACAACGAGACGGCCTGGATCGACTGGACCGCGATCGACGCCGAGCTGCTCGACTTCACCGCCCGGCTCGTGGGCCTGCGCCGCCGGCACCGCACGTTCCGGCGGCGCCGCTTCTTCCAGGGCAAGCCGATCCGGGTGCCGGGCAGCGAGGGGCCGTCGCTCCCCGACATCGCCTGGTTCGACACCAGCGGCGAGGAGATGACCGACGAGCAGTGGCAGGAGCCGCACGCGAAGGCCATCACCGCCTTCTTCAACGGCGACGACGTCGGCGTCGACCGTCGGGGCGTGCACCACACCGACGACCGCTTCCTGCTCCTGCTCAACGGGCACGACGAGGAGCTGCCGTTCACGGTGCCGCCGGTGCGGTGGGGGACGTGCTGGATCGTCGCCGTCGACACCGCGGCCGGCACCGTCGAGGCCGAGGACGCCCCGAAGCACGACGCGGCGGCCACGGTCGCGGTCGCACCCCGGTCGGTCGTCCTCCTCCGGCGCGCCGAGCCCGACGATGACTGACCCGGACCTCCACAACCGATCGGGGTCGCACCCGTCCCGCCCGCCGATCGCGACGTATCGGTGGCAGCTCACGACCGACGCCGGCTTCGACGCCGCTGCGGCCGCCGCGCCCGACCTGGCCGCCCTCGGCATCAGCCACCTGTACCTCTCGCCGGTCGCCGAGGCGACGCCGGGCTCGACCCACGGGTACGACGTGGTCGACCCCACGCGACTGCGAGCGGAGCTCGGCGGCGCCGAGGCGTTCGAGCGCCTCGTGGCCACCGCCCACCGCTTCGGCCTCGGGATCGTCATCGACATCGTGCCCAACCACATGGCCGCCGACGCCGCCAACCCCTGGTGGTGGGACGTGCTCCGGCTCGGGCGCCGCAGCCGGTGGGCGGCGACGTTCGACGTCGACTGGGACCCACCCAAGGGCCAGCTGCGGGAGACCGTCCTGGTGCCCGTGCTCGGCGACCACTTCGGGCGCGAGCTCGAGGCCGGCGAGCTCCGCATCGCCCGGGGCCGGGGCGAGGGCCGCCTGCTCGTGGTCCGCTACCACGAGCACGAGTTCCCGGTGTCGCCGGCGACGACGGCGCACCTGCTCGAGCGAGTCGCCGTCCGCGCCGACGACGACGTGCTCGGCGTGGCCGCCCGGGTGATGGCCAGGGTCGAGGACCAGACCGCCGACATCGGTGCCCGCGACACTGACCTGCGCGTCGCCGAGCGCACCGCGCTGGCCCGCCTCGACGACCCTGCGGTCGCCGCCGCAGTCGACGTCGAGCTCGACGAGCTGGCCGCCGACCACGACCGCCTCGAGGCGCTGCTCGAGCAGCAGCACCACCGCCTCGCCCGCTGGCGCATCGGCGCATCCGAGCTCGACTACCGGCGCTTCTTCGACGTCGACACGCTCGTCGCCACCCGCACCGACGACGACGCGACGTGGGAGCTGCTGCACCGCCTGCCCATCCAGCTCGTCAACGCCGGCGCGGTCGACGGGCTGCGGGTCGACCACGTCGACGGGCTCCGCGACCCGGCGGCCCACCTGGGCCGCCTGCGCAAGGAGGTCGGCGACGACCCCTGGCTCCTGGTCGAGAAGATCCTGCGGGCCGACGAGGACCTGCCCGAGGACTGGCCCGTCGACGGGACCACCGGCTACGAGGTCGCCGAGCTCCTCGGTGGCTGGCTCACCGATCCCGGCGGCGCGGCGATGCTCAGCGTCGCGTGGCGCGACCTCACCGGCTCGGGCGGCGGGTTCGAGGCCATGGCCATCGAGTGCCGGCGCCTGGTCATCGACGCCGGCCTGGCGGCCGACGTCGAGCGGGTCACCGACGCCCTGGTCGAGGTGTGCGAGGGGCGGCGCCGCCACCGCGACCACGCCCGGTCCGACCTGCGCCTCGCCCTCGTCGAGGTGGCCGTCCACGCCCCCGGCTACCGGAGCTACGTCCACCCGTCGGGCGAGCCGGGCC
>JACDCH010000143.1 GCA_013694495.1 Acidimicrobiia bacterium
GCCTCGACCACCGGCGCCGACGCGAGGTGGGCGCCGGCCCGGTCGGCGACGACGGCGAGGTCGACCATCGACGCACCGCTGTCGGCGGCGCCGATGGCGGGGACGCCGAGGTCGCCGAGGGCGGCCCACAGCTCCGGGTCGAAGCCGCCCCGCCCCTCGACCTGGCGGACCCGCTCGGGGTCGGAGAGCTTGGTGAGCAACCGGTCGAGCGAGTCGGCCAGCGCGTCCTGCTCGGCCGAGAGCGACAACCTCATGAGGTGGCAGGCTCCTCTTGGGCCGGCGGCTTCCACGCCACGGCCAGCAGGATGACGGCGCCGGCGAGCCCGATCATGGCGATGAGGAAGCCGGGCAGGCCGAAGTACTCGTCGTCGAGGCCGAGGGCCCGGTCGAGGCTCCAGCGGCCGGGGCCGATCGTGGCGAACACGACGGCGAACAGGGCGAGCACGAGGTTGTACTCCCAGCCGTCCTTGAACACGAAGAACTTGCCCTTGTGGGTCCAGGCCGCCACGAACATCGTGCCGACGAACCCGGCCGCGGTGAGGGGAGTGAACAGGCCGAGCGCGAGGCCGATCCCGCACGACACCTCGGTGCAGGACGCGGTGTAGGCGTGGACGATGCCGGGCTTCATGCCCAGGCTCTCGAACCAGCCGGCGGTGCCCTTGATCCGCCCGCCCATGAAGAACTTCTGGTAGCCGTGCGTGAACAACGTGATGCCGATCGCCACCCGCGTGACGAGCAGCACGATGTCGACGACGTCCTGGTCTGCCATGCCGGGACGCTACGACCCGAAGGCGCCGGCGGCGCGCCGAGCGGCGATGGTGTCGTCGTCGTAGCCGAGGACGTCGGCGAGCACCGCGTCGGTGTCTTGCCCGAGGGTCGGCGCCATGGTCGGCACCGGCAGCTCGACGTCGATGAACTTCAACGGGATCGGCAGTTGCTCGCAGCCGAGCTCCTCCCGGGGCAGCCACGGGAGGCGCTCGCGGAACTGGCGGTCGTCGGCGATGGTCTGGGGTGTGTGGACGGGGGCGATCGGCGTGTCGACCTCGATGCCGAAGTCGATCCACTCGTCGGTGGTCCGGGTGCGGAAGATGTCCCGGAGCTGGGCCCGCAGCTCGGTGTTGCCCCGGGCGTGGTCGGCGTACTTCGAGCCCGGGTGGGCCTCGAAGAGCTCGGGCCGGCCGACGCCCTCGCAGAAGTTGCGCCAGAAGGCCTGCTCCGACGCCATGAAGAGCACGTGGCCGTCGGCGCTCTCGTAGATCTGGTAGCGGACGCCGCCCTTCATCCCGGCCGTGCCGGGCTCGCGGCGGGCGTAGCCGTCGGACTTGTTGCCGGTGACCTCGGACTCGGGCCGCTCGTAGGCCTTGTACGTCTCGGGGGCCAGCCAGTCCATGACCGCGGCGGCGTCGGACTGGGCCACCTCGAGGGCGCAACCGGTACCGGTCTCACGGGCCTTCACCACGCCGGCCAGGAGGCCGAGGGCGCCGAAGAGCGGACCCACGTTGATGCCGACGTTCGGGTGCGGCGGCATCTCCACGAAGCCGTCGTCGGTGACGATCGGATCGACGAGCCCGGCCCATGTGTCGTAGGCGATGCCGTGGCTCGGCAGGTCGCGGTACGGACCCGTGGCGCCGTAGCCGGAGATCGTGCAGAACACGATGCGGGGGTTGACGGCGCGGCACTCGTCGTAGCCCACGCCGCGACGGGCGAGCCCGCCGGGGCGCATCGCCTCGACCACCGCGTCGGCGTCGCGGACGAGGTCGAGGAACGTCGCTCGGCCCGCCTCGGTGCGCAGGTCGAGCACGATCGACCGCTTCCCGCGGCTGATGTGGAGGTGCATCAGCGACACGCCCTCGACCCACGGCCACGTCATCTCGCGGATGTAGTCGCCCGACGGCGGCTCGACCTTGATCACGTCGGCACCGAGGTCGGCGAGGTGGGTGGTGATGGCGCCGGGACCGAGCATCGAGCACTCGATGATGCGGACTCCGGCCAACGGCCCCAGTTTCTGACGCACCGTCAGATGCTAGTTAGACCGCTCCCGTGATGGCCCGTCCGGGGCGCTGCGTCTGGTCGTTGCCGTCCAGCGTCCGGACGACGGCGCCGGCCACGACGACCCAGTCGAAGCCGGTCGCCTCCTGGGCCGGGTCAGCGACGGTGGCACGGTCGGCGACGGTGGCGGGGTCGAACACGACGACGTCGGCGTCGGCCCCCCGCTGCAGCCGCCCCTTGCGGGCCATGGCCGGGGCCGCGCCCTGCAGCCGCCGGGCCGGCATGATCGTCATCTTGGCCAGCGCCTCGGGCAGGCCGAGCACGCCCTCCTCGCGCACGTAGCGGCCGAGCACCCGCGAGAAGCAGCCGGCGGCGCGGGGGTGGTTGTTGTTGCTCGGCTCGAGGATGGCGTCGGAGCCGATCATCACCAGCGGGCTCCGGAGGCAGGTGACGACGTCGGCCGGGGGGATGCCGTACGCCGCCACGAGGAGGTTGTCGGCCTGCCGGTCGGCGAACGTCGCCTCGGTGAGCCGCTCGCCGGTGCCGGCCACGACGAGGTCGCCGTAACCGATGTGAAAGCGCTCCTGCCAGCCCTCGGCGAAGCGGGCCGACCCGAGGTAGGTGGCCCAGAAGTCGTAGGGGTACATGCAGGCGGTGATGTCGAGCCCCTCGGCAGCGGCGGCGTCGAGGGTGGCGAGGGAGGCCGCCATCGTGAACGTGCCGCCGGTGGAGATGAGGTGCTCGACGTGGACCGCGCAGCCGGTGTCGCGGGCGAGCTGCAGGATCTCGGTCAGCGTCTCCGCGTTCGTGCCCGGCGCGACGTCGTCGCTGTAGCGCCCGTGCACGTAGACGGCGACCCCGGCGCCGGCCGCCACCTCCGCCAGGCGCCGCAGCTCCTCGTAGGTGGCGGCGAAGGTGTACTCCGGTTCGAGGTCGAGGCCGATCCAGCCGGCGGCGAGCTGGGCGGTGGCATCGGCGACGAGCTGGTCGAGCTGCTCGGGAGACGCCTCGTCGCCGGGCTCGAGCTGGCACACCGAGAAGCGGCGGCTGGGCGCGTCGTAGGCGCCGCCGTAGTGGCAGGGCGAGCCCAGCTGCCCGACGGTCTGGAAGAACGTGGCTGCGTCGCCGTCGATGCCGTGCATCCCGAGGTTCGTCGTGACGCCCTCGGCGATCTTGAACCACTCGCCGTAGCCGTTCGGGTCGTAGCTGAGGATGTCGATGAAGCCGGGCGCCACGACCCGGTCGGTGGCGTCGATCGACCGGTTGCCCTCGAGCGGGGTGAGGCTCACGGCCGTGATGCGGTCGCCGTCGATGCCGACGTGGGCGATGGCGTCGAAGCCCGACTCCGGATCGATGACCCGCCCGTTGGCGATCACCGTGTCGTAGCGGTGGTCGGCGGCGGGCTCGGGTTCGGCGCCGGCGAGGGCGGGCGGATCGACGGCGGC
>JACDCH010000144.1 GCA_013694495.1 Acidimicrobiia bacterium
GAGTCGGTGGTGTACACGGGGGCCGAGCAGCCCTCGATGTAGTGCACCTGCGAGCCCTCGTCGGCGATGATCAGCGTGCGCTCGAACTGGCCCATGTTCTCCGCGTTGATGCGGAAGTAGGCCTGCAGCGGCATGTCGACCTCGACACCCGGCGGCACGTAGATGAACGACCCGCCCGACCAGACCGAGGAGTTGAGCGCGGCGAACTTGTTGTCGTTGTTGGGGATGAGCTTGCCGAAGTACTGCTTGACCAGCTCCGGATGCTCGCGCAGCGCGGTGTCCATGTCGCAGAAGATGACGCCCTTGGCCTCGAGGTCGGCCCGGTTGCGGTGGAACACGACCTCGGACTCGTACTGGGCGGTGACGCCGGCGAGGTACTTGCGCTCCGCCTCGGGGATGCCGAGCTTCTCGTAGGTCTGCTTGATGGCGTCCGGCAGCTCCTCCCACTCGTCGACCTGCGAGTTGGTGGGCTTGATGTAGTAGTAGATGTCGTTGAAGTCGATGCCGCCGAGGTTCGCCCCCCAGTTGGGCATCGGGCGACGCTCGAAGTTGCGCAGGGACTTCATCCTGAAGTCGAGCATCCAGTCGGGCTCGCCCTTCATCCAGGACATCTCGCGGATCATGTCCTCGCTCAGGCCCTTCTTGGGCTTGAAGACGTAATCCTCCTCGTCGGACCAACCGAGCTTGTACTTCGACAGGTCGAGACCCAGGTCGGTGGCAGCCATAAGGCCCACAGCCTATTTCCACTACGCGCGTAGTGGCAACGTCCCGCCGGGCGATGTCGCAGTTCAGAGTGAAAGGAGGGCTGGCGCCAGCTCCCGCCACTCGAGGAGCGGCAGGTGGGTGGGATCCGTCGAGAGGACCTGGATGCACACGTGATCGGCCCCCGCGTCGAGCTGCGCCTTCACCCGCTCGGTGATCGCGTCGACGCTTCCCCAGGCCACGATGGCGTCGACGAGGGCATCGCTGCCCCCGCCGCCGAGGTCGTCGTCGCCCCAGCCGAGCCGCCGCAGGTTGTTCGTGTAGTTCGGGAGCCCGAGGTAGATGGCCATGTGGGAGCGGGCTGCGGCCCGTGCCGTCTCGGGGTCGGTCGACACCACGACGGCCTGCTCGGGCATGAGGAGCGGGCCCTCGCCCAGCACCTCGCGGGCGTAGGCCGTGTGCTCGACCGGCACGAAGTAGGGGTGGGACCCGACGCCCCGCTCGGCCGACAGGCGCAGCATGCGGGGGCCGAGGGCGGCGAGGGCCCGGTGCAGCGGCCCGGCGGGAGCGGCGGCGGCGTAGATCGTGCGGTCCATGCCGTCGAGGTAGGCCTTCATGGCCGAGTACGGCTTCTCGTACACGTGGCCGCGGACGCCCTCGACCATCGGCTGGTGGCTGACACCCAGGCCGAGGAGGAAGCGGCCCGGGTACGCCTCCTCGATGGTGCGGTGGGCGGCGCCGGCGGACATGGCGTCACGGCCCCAGATCGAGGCGATGCCGGTGGCGACCTTGATCGTCGACGTGCCCGACAGCAGGAGCGTCGAGTTCACGAACGGCTCCCGCCCGACCGCCTCGGGCACCCAGATCGCCCCGTAGCCGAGGGACTCGATCTCCGCTGCGGCGTCCCGGGCCTGGGGCCAGGGCCTCAGGTCGAGGGCGAAGGTCCAGATGCCGATCCGGCCGAGGTCGATGCGTTCCGTCACGCCGGCGACCGTAGCGACGGCGTCAGGTGAGGTCGATCGACGGCGGGATCGAGGCGGCCAGCTCGAGGGCGGCGGCGGCCCGGCGGTGCCGACGACCGTCAGGCGGGAGGGCGAGCACCTCGTCGACCTCGGCGATGAGGTCGCTGATGGCGAACGGCTTGACGACGAACCCGTCGCACCCGAGCGACCACCCGAGGGCGAGGTCGCCGGGGCTCGACTTCACGGTGCACAGGACGACGGCGAGGTGGCCGAGCTCCGGCCGGGAACGGATCTCGCGGAGGGTGTCCCACCCGTCGAGCTCGGGCATCTGCACGTCGAGGAGCACGAGGGACGGCGGCGGGACTGCCGTGTCGAGGCGGGCCAGGGCCTCGACACCGCTGGCGGCCGTGAAGGGCCTGTAGCCCGTGAGTCGGAGCAGCTCGGCGAGCAGCTGGCGGATGTCGGCGTCGTCGTCGACCACGAGGATCGAGCGCAGCGCGCCGCGAGGGCACGTCCGCTCGGGCGCGGCGCGCACGCTGGCGTCGTCGGTCGCGTCGATCACGTGGGGGCTCCGATCAGCTCGGGGCGGCGCTCCGGCGCGTCCAGGGTCGAGGTCGCGTTCCAGTCCCGGAGCCAGCCGCGGTGCAGGGCCCAGGTGACCCACAGGAAGTAGGCGGCGGCGGGGACGCCCACGGTGTCGATGACGAGCCCGTGCCCGTCGACGTCGTACCGCCCGGCTGACGCGTAGGCGACGTAGACCGCGTGCATCACCGCGCAGGTCAGCATCACGAAGGCCAACGAGAGCCCCGACGCCGACCACTGCCCGGACTTCAGGTGCGTCCGCAGCTGGGTGCGGAGGAGGAGCACGCCGATGGCGGCGTACAGGAGGACGAGGAGGACGTTCGGCCAGGCGCGCGGCGCGAGGCGCTCGACGCCGAACGCCAGCCCCGTGATCGACGCGGCGACGACCGCCACGTACGAGGCCGCCAGCGTCGGCATCGCCTCCAACCACACCGGGGTGCCGGCGATGGTGCGGTCGCCCCGGCCGCCGAACAGCGCCTCGACCCGGAGCAGGAACCAGGCGACGCCGACGGGGAAGCCCACCGCGATCGTCAGCAGGTCGAGGCTGCCCCCCACCCGCCCGGCCATCAGGACGTGCAGCCCGTGGTCGAGGTGGTGGGGCCCGCACGTGAACGCCATGCACAGCCAGGCGGCGCCGAAGTGCGAGAAGCCGTTCGTCCGCCACCCGCGCTTCATTTCGACGAGCGTCATGACGCCGTAGCAGGCGTACACGGTGCCGAGCACGAGGTTGGTCATCCCGACCAGAGGAGCGATCACGGTCGGCGCACCGCCCCGCCGGCCGTGGCTTGGTCGAGGGGGACGCCGAGCTGGCGCATGTACTCGCGGATCATCGTGGTCTCGCCCCGGCTGGCCTCGACCGGGACGTCGTCCCCGGGCCGGCCGAGGTCGTCGGTGTCGACCTGGTCGGCGCGCCGCAACACGACGCGGAACGACGAGCCGGCCCCGGGCCCGCTCACGACGGAGATCGACCCGCCCATGCCCTCGACCAGCGAGCGCACGATGTAGAGCCCGATCCCCGTGCCGCCGAAGCGCCGGACGTCGGTGGCCTCGGCCTGCCAGAAGCGCTCGAAGCAGTGGGCCGCCTGCTCGGCGGTCATGCCGACGCCCTCGTCGGCGAACACGATCTCCACGCCGAACTCCAGCCCCTGGGCCGTGACCGTCAGCACGCCGCCGTTCGGCGAGTACTTGACCGCGTTGTCGAGCAGGTGGTCGACGACGGTCGTGAACGCGTCCGGGTCGCAGTGCGGCGCCGGCAGGTCGACGGACAGGTCGAGCTCGACCGGCCGGGACGTCGCCCCCTCGAGCGCGTCGGCCCGCTCGCGCAGGATCGGGCCGATGTCGACGGCGACGGGCGACAGCTCGATGCGGCCGGCGTCGATGCGGCTCGACATGAGCAGCCGGTCGACGATGGCCGTGAGCTGGCCGGCCCGCACGTCGATGGCCCGCAGCGCGGCCGCCCGCTCCGCGGCGTCGAGCACGGTGTCGGGGAGGAGCAGCATCTGCGAGAACCCCCGGATCACGGTGAGAGGCGTCTTCAGCTCGTGGCTGGCGGTGGCGAGGAACAGCGTCTTGGCCTCGTCCGCCTGCTTGAGGCGCGTGATGTCGCGGAAGCTGTGGACGACCTCGACCACCTCGCCGTCGACCCCGAGGACGGGCGACACCGAGGCGAGCAGCGGCTGGCGGGTGCCGGTCGGCGAGCGCCGCCAGACCTCGACGTCGACGGCGCCGGGGTCGTCGAACTGGGCGAGCGCGAGGAGGGCACAGCCCTGCGAGCAGTCGAGCGGCCGCACCTCGTGCAACAGGCCGAGCACGTCGGCGCACGCCTGGCCGCGGGCCTCGTCGTCGGCGCAGCCGAACGTCGACGTCGCCGCCCGGTTCCACTGGGCGATGCCGCCGGCGGGACCGGTCACGACGACCGCTTCGCCGACCCCGGTGAGGATCGCGTCGGACTTCTCGTGCAGGCGGACGAGGCCGGTGCTGGCGTGCCACCGGTCGATCGCCACCGCATCGACGAGGCCGGCCACGATCACCACGACGGCGCTGTACACGACCAGGGTGAAGGGGCTGCCGACGTCGACGACGCCCCCGCCGACCGCGGACGACGCTGCCAGCACCAGGACGCCGGCTCCACCGGCGAGCGCACCGAGCCCGCGGCCGGCGAGGTACGTCGACACCGCGACGACGGCGAGCAGGGCGGCCAGCACGACGTCGGGCATCGGCGACACCAGCGAGTGCACGAGGGCGAGGAGGCTGATGTCGACCCCGACCGCGGCAGCATCGACGCCCCGGCCGGGGTGCCGGCGGGCGATGCCCGCCACCAGCCCGGCGACCGGGATCCAGAACACCGCCACGAACACGCCGAACTGCACGATCCGGTCGTGGGGCACGCCCTCGGCCAGGGGTGCGGCCAGGACGAGCAGCACCGCCAGGCTGGCCCGCACCGGTCCGGCCGCCCGTCGCACGGGGTCGCCGGGGGCGGCGCCCGGGCGCGCCGGACGGGGCTCCTCGGTGAACGGTTCCCGCAGCGGCCGGGCCGGGGTGACGGCCATGAATCCCCTGTCGGCACGACCTGTGCCGATATGAGCCGCTCGTGCCGCGCGGCGGCCTACAGGGCGACGCCGGCGCTGCCGATCACCCGGGCACCGCCTCCGTCCCGACGCTGCCCCCGAGGAGTTCCTTGCGCTTCGAAGAGTTCGTCCTCCGGGTGCCCGACGACGAGTTCCGCATCCGCTTCCACGAGCGGCTCACGGTGCTCGCCGGCGTCGGGCCGGCCGAGCGCAAGGCCCTGCTCGGGTCGATCCTCGGCGCGCTCACGGGCGGCTCGGACGGGACCTTGACGTGCGTCGACTGGACCGGGCGGCGCTTCGAGCTCGAGGCGTTCGGCGGGCGGGTGCGGGGCCGCTACGCCGACGACGGATCGTCCGCTCCCGTCCCGATCGGCTGGTTCGCGCCGGATGCGGCGACCCTGCGGGAGCTCGTCGTCCTCGATGCCGACGACATCGGGCTGCCCCTGGCGTCGCCCCGGGCCGGGAGCGACCCGCCGGAGCTGACGGAGGCGCGGGCGTCGCTGGCGACGGTGACCGCCGAGCTGGCGACGGCGAGCG
>JACDCH010000172.1 GCA_013694495.1 Acidimicrobiia bacterium
AGCCGAGGTCGACCCACGAGCGCCAGGGCCACGAAGAGGCGCTGGCGCTCGCCGCCCGACAGCGCGGCGAACGGGCGGCGCCGGAGCCCGTCGAGCTGCCACTCGGCCGCCAGCTCGTCGAGCGGCCGGGGGGCCGGGTGGAGCGACGCGAAGAGCTCCAGGGCCTCACCGACCCGCATGCGGTCCGGGAGGGCGGCGTCCTGCAGCTGCGTCCCGATCCGCCGGCGGAGCCGGTCGCCGGAAGCCGCGGGGTCGAGGCCGAGGACCTCGACCTGGCCGCCATCGGCCCGCCGCAGGCCCTGCAGGATCTCGACGGTGGTGGTCTTGCCCGCGCCGTTGGTGCCGAGGAGGCCGAACAGCTCGCCTTCCTGGACGTCGAACGACACGTCGTGGACCACGGTGGTGGCGCCGTAGCGCTTCTCGAGGCCGCGGACCGAGATGACAGGTGCGGTCGCTTGCGCCGGGCGGTCGATGCGCACTGCGCGCGTTGCGGTCGGTGGCATGGCCCGATCGTGCGCCACGCGGGCGGACCGTACATCGGGCCAGGGGCGCTAGCCCGGGTCCGCCTCGGGGCGGGGTCCGACGATCCCGTGGTCGTAGGCGAACACGATGGCGGCGGCCCGGTCGCGGACGCCGAGCTTGGCGAAGATGGCACCTACGTGGCTCTTCACGGTCGCCTCGCTCACGAGCAGGGCCTCGGCGATCTCGGCGTTGATCGCGCCTCTCGCCATGTGGCGCAGCACGTCGTGCTCCCGCTCGGTCAGCTCGTCGACCCGGGCCGCCTGGGCGAGGTGGGGCCGGACGTTGGTCCGGAACTGGTGCAGCACGCGCGGCGCGACCTTGGGGTCGAGCCAGGCGGCGCCGCGGGCGACGGCCCGGGCCGCGGCGATCAGGTCCTCGGCCGGCGCGTCCTTGAGGACGAAGCCGGCCGCACCGGCATCCAGTGCACCCCAGAGCGCATCGTCGTCGTCGAACGTCGTGAGGATCAGCACCGGCGGGCCGTCGGCGTCGGCTCGAACGTGGCGCGTGGCCGTGATGCCGTCGACACGCCGCATGCGCACGTCCATGAGGACGACGTCGGGCCGGTGCTCGGCCACGGCGGCGACCACCTCGTCGCCGTCGTCGCACTCGGCGACGACCTCGAACCCGTCATCGGGCCCGAGGATCCTGGCCACGCCGACCCGGATGACGGGCTGGTCGTCAACGATGAGGACCCGGATCACGGGACGACGTGCGCTTCGCGGTCGGTCGCCGCCATCGGCAGGCGCACGACGACGCGCCACCCGTCGGGCGTCGGCCCCGCGTCGAGCTCTCCGCCGAGGGCCCGGGCCCGCTCCCGCATGCCGAGGAGGCCGAAGTGGCCGGCGCCGGGGTCGGGGGCGGTGCCGGGCCGGCCCCGGTCGACCACCAGCAGGCCGACCTCGTCGTCGTGCGCCTCGAGGGTCAGCTCCACGGCGTTCTGCGGCGCGTGCCGGGCGACGTTGGCGAGCGCCTCGCGGGCGATGCGGTGCAGGGCGGTGCCGATCGGACCCTCGAGGCCGGCGCCGGGGCCGGCAATCGTGGCGGTGATGGCGAGCCCGGCCCGCCGGTACTCCTCGACCAGACCGGCGACGTCGGCCGAGCCGGCCAGGGCGGGGTCGGTGCCCCGCTCGTGGGTGCGCAGCGCCGCCACGGTGGCCCGGATCTGATCGAGGCTCGACCGGCCGACAGTCTCGGCGTCGACGAGCGCCCGCTCGGCCTCGTCGACGTCGCGGCGCAGCACGTGGCGGGCGCCGGTGACGTGGAGGAGCACGGCAGCCAGCGTGTGGCCGGCCAGGTCGTGGAGCTCGCGTGCGATGCGCCGCCGCTCCTCGGCCACCGCCTGTTCGGCCAAGGCGTTCCGGGCCGCCTCGAGCTGGGCGATCAGGGCCGCCTGGCGCCGGAGGACCCGGCCGAGCGAGAACGTGAACACGCTGGCCGACGACCACGCGGTCCAGCCGATCCCGCCGTCGGGATCCAACGCTTCGTTGACGAGCCACGGTGCGAGCGCCGCGGCCGCCACGATCACCGCCGCCCTGGTCGTGGATCCGAGCTGCGACCCGGTGTACAGCACCATCATCACGACGAGGAAGAACGAGCCCTCCAGGTCGGCGTCGCGGGCGACGACCAACGACACCGGGCCGATCACCATGGCCGCGAACAGCTCGGCCGGGAACGCAGCGACGAACCCCCGGAGCGCGAAGGCGAGCAGCGCCGGGGCCAGCAGCAGCAGATCCTGGGCGGAACCCGGGTCGCTGGCCTGGGCGATGGCGACGATCACGCCCGCGCTGGCGAGCAGGAAGGCTCGCTCCTGCCGGCGCGTCGGCGCCTCCGGCTGGGCGAGGTCCGCACACCAACGCCGCCACCAGGCCACCGGCCGAGGGTAGGGGTGGCGACGGTCCGCCGTCACCCGCCCCGGGACGATCGCTTCTCCACCTCCGGGCGGAGACGGGGGCTGGGGGCTAGAGCCCCGGCTTGCCCTCACCCTCCATCGCGGCGCCCCGCTCGGTGGCTTCCTTGTAGGCCTCGCGCACCTCGGGGTCCACGCTGCCGGCGCGCTCTGCCGCAGCCTCCTCGTCGGGGGTCGGCATGGGGCCGGCGTCGTGATCGGCGTCGAGGGCTTTGCGGTCCTGCTTGATGCTGTCCTTGTCGGGGGTCGTCGGCGGCGCCAGCCGGTCCCCGATCTTGCGGGCCTCGTCCTGATCCGTCTTGTCACCCATGGTTGCCTCCTGGTCTGCGAGCCGCAGCCGTGTACCCGGCCTCGCCGAATGTCACCCAGTCGGGCGGTCGGTTGCCGACGACAGCCCCCGGATAGCCTGCCGCCGGTGAGCGACGGCTTCTCCCGAGCGACCGACGACAACGGCCAGACGTTTGTCTTCGGCGACCGGGGTGAGGGCCCCCTCGTCGTTCTGCTCCACGGCTTCCCCGACACCCCCCACGGGTGGGGCCCGATCGCCGGCCGGGTCGCCGCGGCCGGGTACCGGGTGGTCACGCCGTGGCTCCGGGGCTACCACCCGGCGACGCTGGTGCCGGGCCGGGGCTATGGGGCCGAGCTCATCGCCGAGGACGCCGTGCGCCTGCTCGACGCGCTCGAGGCCGACGCCGCAGTGCTCGTGGGCCACGACTGGGGCGCGTCGATCGTCTACGGCGCAGCGAACCTCGATCCCGGTCGCGTGCGGGCCATCGTGCCGATCGACATCCCCCACCCCAGCCTGATCACCCCGTCGCCGAGGGCGGCCTGGGCCGTGCGGCACTTCCTCGCGCTGCGGCTCCCGTGGGCCGAGCGGGCGGTGGCCCGCAACGACTTCGCCTACCTCGACACGCTGTACCGGCGGTGGTCGCCGTCATGGACAGGTCCCGAGCGCGACGCGAGCCTCGCCCGGGCCAAGTCGTGCTTCGCCGACCGACGCTCGCTGCAGGCCGCCCTCGACTACTACCGGGCCCTCCGGCCCAGGGTGCCCGCCTCGGTGGCCACGGCGCCCGCGGTGCGCGGCCTCGTGGTCGGCGGCACCGCGCTGCTCGACGGATCGCTGTTCGAGAGGACGGCGGCCGCGCTGGCCCCCGGCAGCTCGGCCCTCGTGTTCGAGGGCTCGGGCCACTGGTGCCACCGCGAGCAGGAGGAGCGCTTCGGCGCGGCCCTCCTCGCCTTCCTCGCCGACCTCGACTGACAGGCTCCGCTCGCTCAGTCAGACGCTGCGGAGGCGGTGGAACAACCGCGCCGCGCCCGTCGACCGCCGGAGGCGCTGGGGGTCTGGGGGTCTGGGGGCGGAGCCCGGCCGCAGGGCGACGAAGTCGGCCGAGGACCGCAACGACCGAGCGCAGTGAGGGCGACAACCCTCGCCGGAACGGAGCGAAGCGAGTGACGGCGAAATGACTCAGACGATGCGGAGGCGGTGGGCTTCCTGGCCGTTGCGGCCGGCCTCGAGGTCGAACTCGACGCGCTGGCCGGGCTCGAGCAGGCGCAGGCCCGACGCCTCGAGGGCGCTGGCGTGCACGAACA
>JACDCH010000174.1 GCA_013694495.1 Acidimicrobiia bacterium
GTGTCGAGCAGGTTCTCGGTGAGCACCGTCGCCGGGTCGGCCGGCACGATCGGCTCCGGGTCGAGCTCACCCGGCACGCCGGCCGCCGGCGTCTGGGCCAGACCGGGCGGCACCGGTGCGTCGACGAACACCTGCCGCGCCACGGAGGGCACGAGTCCCCCGTCGGTGGCCCGGTTGACGAAAAGCATGTAGGGCCCGGGCGGCGCCACCGCGGCGTCGGGCGGCGCGGCGACGGTCAGGGTGGCGCCGTCGGTGGCCACCACCGGGAGCACCACGTTGCGCTGGTCGGCGTCGACAAGGTGGGTGATGGCGCCGTTGCGGACCAGCGCGACGCGGCCCGACTCGGCGATGGCGGCCGCTTCCTCGGCGCTGCCGACGACGACCTCGAAGGTGGAGCCGGTGGCCACGCTGCCGGGGTCGTTCATGATCGTCGGCCGGTCGCCCCGGAACAGGTACGGCGGCTCGAAGATCTCGAACGTGGGGTCACGCCCTTCGTTCGGGCTCAGGCCGGGCAGGGTCACGTTGAAGCCGTAGCCCGTGGGGATGGGGGCGTGGCCGCCCACGAGGATGCGGCCGTCGGGCAGGAGTATCGCCGTGTTGTGGTAGGTGCGCGGCCGACCCTGGGGTGCGAGCGGCGTCCACGAACCCGTCGCCGGGTCCCACAGCTCGGGGGTGGTGACGGGCCCACCCGTGCCGGGGAGCAGCACCTCGTCGCGGTTGGCGCCGCTGAACACCAGCACCTCGCCGGTGGGGGTGAGCACGCCGCTGCCGTACCAGCGGGGCTGGTTGAGGGCCCCGGTCGCCCGGGTCGAGAGCTGCTCGGCGCCGGTGGCCGGATCGATGTCGATCCGATTGATGCGGCCGTCGGCGATGGCGACGTACGTGCCCGGGCTCGTGCCGAGGATCCCGCCGGCGGTGAGGAACTCGGCGCTCGTGTAGCGCCCGGCGGAGTCGGGGACGAGCGGGAGCATGAGGGAGAAGGTCGAACCCCGGAACCCGGCGGCCAGCCCGGCCAGCCCGGCGAGCTCGCCGCCGACCGCGGGGATGCCGTCGACGGGCAGCTCGTCGAGCAATGGCACGCCGCCGAGGTCGTCGTTGGAGATCCCGGGGATGTCGGGAAGGGCGAGGCCGGGCAGGCCGGGGACGCCGAGGTCGCGCCAGCGCTGGGCCACCGGGTCGTAGGAGGCCGCGATGTTCCAGAACGCCTCGTCGTAGGCCTGGCCCGCCGGGTTGAACACCTGGCCGCCGGCGTCGTAGTACACGTGGCCGTTCGGCAGCAGGTGCAGGCGTGGGTAGAGCGGCAGCGAGCGGTTGGCGGTGGCCGGGTTCAGCGTCCAGTCGCCGGTGGCGAGGCTGTAGGTCTCGGTCTGCACCGCGTTGCGTCCGGAGTCGAGGGGCCGCTCGGCGTAGATCGGCTTGATGAGCTTGCCCACGCCGGAGGCGACGAAGAGGTCGCCCGAGGGCAGCGTGATCAGCGACGGGTACCAGCGGCCGTACGCCATCGACCCGGACTGCCGCCACGTGTTCGAGTACGGGTCGAAGATCCGAGCGGCCCGTAGTCCTTCGAGCTCGATGACGCCGTAGTTGGTCCCGTTGACCTCGCCGAAGTAGGGCTCGGCGTAGTAGTCGGTGCCGCCCACGGCGATGATCCGCCCGTCGGCCAGCTGCAGCAGCGCGCTGCAGAACAGGTCGCCGTCGTTGACCACCGGGTCGTCGTGGGGCACGCCCGGGAGGTACTCGTCGGCGTTGGTCTCGGGCCCGGCGCCGCCGTCCTCGGGCGACGGGACGAGGAACGTCGGGGCGCCGTCGTTCAGATCGAGCACGCGGGTCCGGTCGTTGCGGGTCTGGTGGGCGCCCTCGGCGACCGCGTTGAGGTTCACGTTCTCCGTGCCCTCGAGCGCGTCCCAGTAGAGGATCCGTTGGTCGACGAGGTTGGCGACGGACGTGGCGGCGGGGAGGCAGAGCTCCCGGCCGTCGGCTTCGATGACGCAGCGCACGGCCGTCTCCTGGAACGGCGCCGACCACCGCCCGCTGGTGGCGGGGTCGGGTTGGCTCTGGGCGTCGGCCCCCGCGGGCAGCAGCGCGAGCACCGACGCGCCGAGGCCGACGAGCAGCAACGACGTCGGACGTCGAGTGTGGTTCATGGTCTCCCCCTGCTGACCCCGAATGTCCACTACGCCCGTCCCGCGCACTCTACGTCGCCGCCGGGGCGGTTGGATGAGGAGCACCGCTTCGGAGCCGCCGCCGGCCCGGCGGGTAGCGTGATCGGCCCTATGTCGGTCACCGAAACGCCGCCCGAAGTCCAGGAGCCGCCCCGCGGCCACGTGCGCCTCTACTACCGCGGGCCGGTGGCGCCGCACTGGGAGGTGCAGTCCGACTTCGGCGACCGCAGCGTGATCGAGGAGTTCCGGGGCCGCGCCATTGCCCGCCTGGAGCTGCTGCCCCCGCACGACCCGCAGTTCCGCCGCAACCGTGAGCGGGTGGCCCGCGACGCCGAGCGGGAGAACCTCCTGCTCGAGTGGGACCTCGGCATCCCCGAGGACGCCTCGTAGGCCGTTGGGCGGCGACGGGCCCGGCGGGAGCGCCCCTACGCTGCGCTGCGTGACCGGCACCGAGAGCCCCCCCGAGGCTCCGACCCCCGCCGAGCTGGTCGGCGACCGCCTCCTCAACCGGGAGCTGTCCTGGCTCGACTTCGACGCCAGGGTGCTCGGCCTCGCCGGTGACGCCCACGTGCCGCTGCTCGAGCGGTGCAAATTCCTGGCCATCTTCAGCCAGAACCTCGACGAGTTCTTCCAGGTGCGGGTGGCGGGCCTCAAGGACCAGGTCGCGGCGGGCATCACCGCCACCACGCCCGACGGCCGCACCCCCGCCCAGCAGCTGCTCGAGATCCGCGACCGGGTGCAGGAGCTGATCGCCACCCAGGAGCGGGTGTTCCTCGGCGAGGTCGTGCCCGCCCTCGCCGGGCATGGCGTCGTCTTCTCGTCGTGGTCCGAGCTCGACGACGACGACGTGAAGCACCTCGACGAGGTCTTCGAGCAGCGGATCTTCCCCGTCCTCACGCCGCTGGCGGTCGACCCCAGCCACCCGTTCCCCTACATCTCGCACCTGTCGCTCAGCCTCGGCGTGCTCGTGCGCGACCCGGTGGCGGGGGAGCGACGCTTCGCCCGGCTGAAGCTGCCCACGAACCTCCCTCGCTTCGTGGTCATGCCCGACGGCGAGCGCTTCGTCACCCTCGAGCAGGTGATCGCGGCCCACCTCGACCAGCTGTTCCCCGGCATGGAGGTCGAGGGGCACTTCGCCTTCAGGGTCACGCGCAACGCCGACCTGACGCTCGAGGAGGAAGAGGCCGACGACCTCCTCGCCGCCGTCGAGATGGAGCTGCGTCGCCGCCGCTTCCGGCGCGCCGTCCGCCTCGAGATCGACGGCGACGTCGGCGACGAGGTGCTCGCGGTGATCCAGCGCGAGCTCGACCTCGACGACGACGACGTCTACCGCTTCGTCGGCCCCCTCGACCTCGGCGGGCTGTGGGGCCTGCACGGCCTCGAGCGGCCCGAGCTGAAGGACCCGAACTGGGCGCCCCCGCCGCTGCCCCAGTTCGTGGCCGACGACGACGAGCGCCTCGACGTGTTCGCCGCCATCCGCACCGCCGACATCCTCCTGCACCACCCCTACGACAGCTTCAGCGCGACCACCGAAGAGTTCATCCGCCAAGCGGCGCGCGACCCGCGCGTGCTCGCCATCAAGCTCACGCTGTACCGCACCTCGGGCGACAGCCCGATCGTGAAGGCGCTCATCCGGGCCGCGGAGAACGGCAAGCAGGTGGCCGCGCTGGTCGAGCTCAAGGCCCGGGGTGACGAGCAGCGCAACATTGAGTGGGCCCGACGCCTCGAGGAGGCGGGCGTGCACGTCGTCTACGGCCTCGTCGGTCTCAAGACCCACACGAAGACGTGCCTCGTCGTCCGCGACGATCCCGAGGGCATCCGGCGCTACTGCCACATCGGCACCGGCAACTACAACTCCACGACGGCCCGGCTCTACGAGGACATCGGCCTGCTCACCTGCGACGAGGAGATCGGCCTCGACCTGAGCCACCTCTTCAACTACCTCACCGGCTACGCCCGCGACGTCGACTACACCCAGCTCGTCGTGGCCCCCGAGGTGCTGCGGGGCCGCCTCCACGAGCTGATCCGGGGCGAAGCCGCCCGGGGCACCGCCGGCAGCATCACGGCCAAGTTCAACAGCCTCGTCGACGCCGACCTGATCGAGGCGCTGTACGCCGCGTCGCAGGCGGGTGTGCAGATCGACCTCGTCGTGCGGGGCATGTGCTGCATCCGCCCGGGCGTCCCCGGCCTGTCCGACACCGTCCGGGTCCGCTCGATCGTCGGCCGCTACCTCGAGCACTCACGCATCTTCCGGTTCGGCAACGGCGGGGGCGACGACATCCCGACCTATCTCATCGGCTCGGCCGACCTGATGCCGCGCAACCTCGACCGGAGGGTGGAGGCGCTCGTCGCCGTCACCGAGCCGCCGCTGCAGCAGCGCCTCCAGGAGATCCTCGACGTGAACCTGGCCGACGACGTGCTGGCCTGGACGCTGGGTCCCGACGGCCGCTGGGCCCGAGTCGGCGACCCGGCGACGGGCACCGTCGACACCCACCTCCGCCTCCAGGAGCTCGCCGTGGCGCGGGCCCGTCGCTGATCGGTCGCCGGCGAGTGGCGTCCGACAGCGTCGAGACCGAGGCGAAGCTCGGTGCCTGGCCCGGCTTCGAGCTGCCCATCGTCGACGGCGTGGTCCCCGGCCTGCGGGCCGAGGCGGGCGAGCCGCGGACGCTCGACGCCACCTACGTCGACGCCCCGGACCTGCGGCTGATCCGGGCCGGCATCTCCCTGCGCCACCGCGCCGGTGAGGGCGGGCCGGACGGGTTGTGGACGCTGAAGCTGCCGAACGACGCGGACGTGGGCGATGGGGTGCTGCGGCGCCGGGAGCTCACGGTGCCCGGCTCGAACGGGCCCGTGCCGACCGAGCTCGCCGTGCTGGTGCGGCCCTGGCTGCGCACCGCCTCCCTCGGTGTCGTCGCCCACCTGCAGACCGTGCGCCGCACGGCCACGCTCGTCGTCGATCCCGAAGCCGGGGGCGCCGACGAGGCGGACGGCGGCGGCCCCGTTCCCGTCGGCTCGGTCGACGACGACGAGGTCTCGGTCCTCCAGGAGGGCCGCGTCGGCGCCCGCTTCCGGGAGGTCGAAGTCGAGGTCGTCGAGGGCGCCCCGGACGGCCTGCTCGACGCCGTCGTCGCCGTCCTGCGCGACGCCGGCGCCGGCGCCCCGGATCCCACCCCGAAGCTCGTGCGGGCCCTCGGGCCCCGGGCCCTGCAGCCGTCCGACCTCGCCCGCATCGACGTCGCCGACGACGCCTCCGCCGCCGAGGTGCTTCGCGCCGGCATCGCCGCTTCGGTGCTGCGCATCGTCGAGCACGACGCCGTCATCCGCGCCGACGAGGAGCCCGAGGGCATCCACCAGGCCCGGGTCGGCATGCGCCGGCTGCGCTCCGACCTCAAGACGTTCGCCCCGCTGCTCGACACGGCGTGGTCCGAGCCGCTGCGCGAGGAGCTCCGCTGGGTCGCCGGCGAGCTGGGCGAGGTGCGCGACCGCGACGTCCTCGGCGCCCGGCTGCGCGACCAGCTGGCTGTCCTGCCCGAGCCTGAGCGGGCGGCCGCCGCGGCGGTGCTCGTGCGGCTCGCCAAGGAGCGGCAGCGGGCGTTGACGAAGGCCGTCGCCACGCTCGACAGCCGTCGCTACCTGGCCCTGCTCGACCGGTTGGTGGCCGCGGTCAACGAGCCCCGCACGCTGCCCGCAGCCGACGCGCCGGGGAAGGACGTGCTGCCCGGCCTCGCCGCCGACGCCTTCCACACGCTGCGCAAGGGGGCGCGCAAGCTCGGGAAGCACCCGGCCGACGAGGCCCTCCACGAGGCGCGGATCAAGGCCAAGAAGGCTCGCTACGCGGCCGACGTGGCGGTGCCGGTCGTCGGCGACGCGGTGAAGGCGTACACGAAGGCGATGGGCGCGCTGCAGGACGTCCTCGGCGACCACCACGACTGCGCGGTCGCCGAAGCGTGGCTGACCGAGGCGACCCGAGCCGCCACCCGGGGCCAGGCGTTCGCGCTGGGCCAGCTCGTGGCCCACCAGCGCCACGAGGCCGACCGCCTCCGGGGCGAGTGGCGAGCGGCGTGGGAGGCGGTCGACCGGAAGAAGCTCACGGCCTGGATGAGCGGTTGAGCGAGGTCACCCTCGTCCACGCCGGCGGCGGTGTCGTGTGGCGCCCCGGCGGCGACGGCGCGGTCGAGGTGCTGCTGGTGCACCGCCCCCGCTACGACGACTGGTCGCTGCCGAAGGGCAAGCGCGACCCGGGGGAGACCGACGAGGCCTGCGCCCTCCGCGAGGTCGAGGAGGAGACCGGTCTGCGGTGCACCCTCGGTCACGAGCTGGCGCCGACCGAGTACGTCGACGGGCGAGGACGGCCCAAGGTCGTGCGCTACTGGGCGATGACCGTGGCCGAGCCGACCCCGTGGGAGCCGGGCGACGAGGTCGACGAGCTGGCGTGGCTCGACGTCGACGAGGCCGAGCGCCGGCTCACCTACGGCCGCGACGTCGGCGTGCTCGACGAGTTCGCCCGCTGGGCCGGCACCCGGCCGGCCTGAGTACCGGGGGAACTGACCCCCTCACCCGGCGTCAGTCGGCCGGCGGTGCGAGGCGAAGCAGCGGGGCGCTCGGCGCGTCGTCGTCGCTGCTCGTCCTCGCCGAACGGCGCGCACCGTCCACCAAGTGAGCCGCCAATGGCCACGACATCGCCCAGCTCGGACTTTGATCGCCTGCGCCTCGGTTGCGTCGGCCTGTTGGACGCCCTCCCACCGGAGCACAGGTGATGTGCTACTTGTGAAGCACATGTCTGAGGTCGGGATCCGAGCGCTGAAGCAGAACGCTTCCGCCGTGGTCGCCGAGGCCGCGGCGGGGGAGACGGTCACGATCACCGACCGGGGGCGACCGGTCGCGCAGCTGACCGCGATCCCATCGTCCCGACTGCGACAGCTCGTCGAAGCGGGCCGGGCGCGTCGCGCCCGACGAAGCATCACGGACCTGCCCGCTCCCGAACCGGGCCCGAGCCTGTCGGACGAGCTCCGGGCCATGAGGGACGCCGAGCGGTACTGAGCGTGGCCTACTACCTCGACACGTCCGCGCTCGTGAAGCTCGTGGTGAGCGAGGCGGAGACGCCAGCCTTGCGCGAGTGGCTGGCGGAGGCGGATCGCGACCCGGTGTCCTGCGACCTCGCGCGGACCGAGTTGCTGCGAGCAGTTCGTCGGGCCGCGCCCGACCGGGCGGTACGGGCCAGGGAGGTGCTCGACTCGATCACGCTGCTCGAGGTCACCACGTCGACCTACGAGGCTGCCGGACGCCTCGACCCGGCCATCCTGTGGACGCTCGACGCCGTCCACCTGGCCGCGGCCCTCGACCTCGGCGACGACCTCGACGGACTGGTCACCTACGACCACCGCCTCGGAGCGGCCGCGTCGTCGAACGGGGTCTCGGTGACGTCCCCGACCTGATCGTCAGGCGATGCACTTGCCGCTGGGGCCGGCGGCCTCTCGGCCGAGCCGACGACGTCGGGACCGACGCGGGCCGCGAATGAGTCCTCACCCTTCCACCAGCCCGCCTGCGACAAAGGTGAACGTGAGGTGGACGGCACGCATCGTTGCGCCGCCGTTCACCCGGGGTTCACCCGCGGCGCCCTGCGATGTCACCCGAGGCTCTTACGGTCGTCGGAGCAAGACTCAGTCCCTCGAACAGGAGAAGCCCCTTGCAGACGAAGCGCGTGAAATGGGCGGCCGTGGCCATGGTTGCCGGTCTGGCGCTGAGCGCCTGTGGCGAAGACGATCCCGTCGCCTCGGACACCACGGAGGCGCCCGGTGGCACCACTGGCGACGCCACTGGTGAAACGACCGGCGAGCCCAGCGGCGAGGCCGGCACCTCCGAAGGTGAGATCTCGATCACCGGCTCGTCCACCGTGGCGCCGATCTCGGCCCTGGTGGCCGACGAGTTCAACGCCGCCGGGTCGCCCGCGACCATTTCGGTCGACGATCCCGGCACGGGCGACGGGTTCGCCCTCTTCTGTGAGGGTGGCGCGGACATCTCCGACGCCTCCCGTCCGATCAAGCAGGAGGAAGCCGACGCCTGCGAGGCGGCCGGTGTCGAGTTCGTCGAGATCGAGGTGGCGTTCGACGGCCTCACGGTGATGACCAACCCGGCGAACGACGCGGTCGAGTGCCTCACCACCGCCGACCTGTACGCCCTCGTCGGGCCGGAGTCCGAAGGATTCGCCAACTGGAGCGACGGCCAGGAGATCGCGACGGCCCTCGGGTCGGCCACCGAGCTCCCCGACGTGCCCCTCGATATCACCGCCCCCGGCACCGAGTCCGGCACCTACGACGCGTTCATCGAACTCGCCCTCGGCGACGGGGCCGAGGCCCGCATCGAGTCCGGCGACATCACCGAGGACGACGCCGGCACCCGGTCGGACTACTCCTCGCAGGCCGACGACAACGCCATCATCTCCGGCATCGAGGGCAGCGACACCAGCTTCGGCTGGGTCGGCTTCGCCTTCGCCGAGGGTGCGGGCGACGCGATCAAGGAGATCGCGGTCGATGGCGGCGACGGGTGCATCGAGCCCTCGATCGAGACGATCGCCGACGGCTCATACCCGCTGTCGCGCTCGCTGTACATCTACGTGAACGCGGCCAACGCCGAGGAGAACTCGGCGCTCGCCGAGTACGTGGACTTCTACGTGCAGAGCAGCAGCCTGACCGACCTCGTCTCGCAGGCCGGCTATGTGCCGCTGCCTGACGATCGGGCCACTGCCGCCACCGAGCGGTGGACGGCTCGTACCCCCGGTTCCGACCTCCTGGGCTGAGAACCGCAGCGCCGCCGCTCACGGGATCGCCCCCCGGTTCCGTGAGCGGCGAGGCGCACTACCGTCCGCACCGCCCGTCGACGTAACCCTGGAGAAGCCTGTTGGCTGCGATCACGATCGATGACCTGCGCGGCAACCCCCGCCGGCTCCGCAAGGAGGCCGTGGTCAAGAACGTCTTCCGGAGCGCAGCGGGCCTGTCGATCCTGATCAGCATCGGCATCGTCCTCGCCCTCATCGGTCGGACGTGGAGCTTCGTGGGCGAGGTCGACCTCGGCACCCTCTGGGGCGACAACTGGGCCCCGCGCAGCGATCAGTTCTCGCTGAAGGCGCTGCTCACCTCGACCGCGGTCGTGACCGGGATCGCGATGATCATCGCGACGCCGCTCGGTCTGGGCTCGGCCATCTATCTCTCCGAGTACGCCAAGCCCGGCGTGCGGCGGACGCTCAAACCCATCCTCGAGGTCCTCGCGGGCATCCCGAGCGTGGTCATCGGCTTCTTCTGCGTGAGCTTCATCTCGCCGAACCTCGTGCAGCGATTCTTCGACTCGGCCGGCACGTTCAGCCTGGCCGCGGCCGGCGTCGGCGTCGGGATCCTCACGATCCCGCTGATCGCGTCGGTCTCCGAGGACGCGATGCGCTCCGTTCCCCGGGAGCTGCGCGAGGCGAGCTACGGGCTCGGGGCCCGCAAGATCACCACCTCGGTCAAGGTCGTCCTGCCCGCCGCGGTGTCCGGCCTGGTGGCGGCGTTCATCCTCGCGGTCTCCCGGGCGATCGGCGAGACGATGGTGGTGCTGCTCGCCGCCGGGTCGGCCAACGCATCGCAGTTCAGCACCAATCCGTTCGACGAGGGGCTCACGATGACGGCGGCGATCGCCTCGCAGGTGCGGGGCTCCGACGCCGCCGTGAGCCAATCCGTGGTCGACAGCCTGTACTTCGTCGGCTTCACCCTCTTCGCCATCACCCTGATCCTCAACGTGGTCGCCGAGCGGTTCGTCCGCCGCGTCCGCCAGGCGTACTAGGAGCGACGATGGCCCTGACCACCATCGCCGTCGGCGGCCGGACCGCCGCCGACCGGGTGCGCGAGGAGCTCACCGCCGGTGGCGGCGACGCCGCCGGAAAGGCGTTCCAGGCGGCGCTCATCACCTGCCTCGGCATCGCCCTCGCCATCATCGTGTTCCTGCTCTACGACGTGTGGGGCGACGCGTCCGAGGTGCTGCCGTCGAGGCTGTCGGGGCTGCTCTCGGGCCAGTACACCGCGTCGGCGGGCACCGCTGGCATCTTCAACGCGCTGCGGGGCACGTTCTCGATCGGGGCCTTCACGGTGCTCTCGTTCCCGATCGGCATCGCGGCCGCGGTGTACCTCGAGGAGTACGCCCCCCCGACGCGGTTCACCCGCCTGATCAACGTGAACATCCGGAACCTCGCCGGCGTGCCCTCCGTGGTCTACGGCATCTTCGGGCTCTCGATCCTGGTGGAGCGGTTCGGTTCGTTCACCGGCGGCGCCACGCCAATCGCGGCCGGCATCACCATCGCCATCCTCGTGCTCCCGATCGTCATCATCACCTCGGCCGAGGCCATCCGGGCCGTGCCCCGGACGCTCAGGGAGGGCGCCTTCGGCCTCGGCGCCACTCGCTGGGAGGTCATCCGCACGCAGGTGCTGCCCTACGCCACCCCCGGGGTCCTCACCGGCACCGTCCTCGCGCTGGCGAGGGCGCTCGGTGAGGCGGCGCCCCTGCTGCTCGTCGGGGCCATCGGCGAGCGGCTCTCCGACCGGGTCGGCTTCTTCGACCCCGAAGGGCTCCGGAAGCCGTTCACGGCGCTGCCGATCGCCATCACCGATTGGGCGAAGCGACCGCTGAACTCGGGCTTCTTCCAGAACTCAGCGGCCGCGATCGTGGTGCTGCTCGCCATCGTCCTCGTGGCCAACTCCGCGGCCATCGTCCTGCGCAACCGTTTCGAGAAGAAGAGGGGCTGACCTACTGTGACCGACACGTCCAAGGCCACCGAGACCCAGCCTGATGTCGACCGGGGCATCAGCCTCGTCCCCGAGATCGGTGCTCATCACGACGCCTCTTCCGCCCACCCGGTGGTGTTCGACGCGGCCGACCTCTCGGTGTACTACGGCTCCTTCCGGGCGGTGCGCAACGTCGACATGGCAGTGCACCAACACGAGGTGACGGCCTTCATCGGACCGTCCGGGTGCGGCAAGTCCACGGTGCTCCGGTGCTTCAACCGCATGAACGACCTCATCGAGATCGCCAGGGTCGAGGGTTCGCTCACCTACCACGGTCTGGACCTGTACGACCGGGACGTCAACCCGGTCGAGGTCCGTCGCCGGATCGGCATGGTCTTCCAGAAGCCGAACCCGTTCCCGAAGTCGATCTACGACAACGTCGCCTATGGGCCACGCCTCGCCGGCATCAAGACCGACATGGACGACCTCGTCGAGCGGTCGCTGCGGAGCGCAGCGCTGTGGGACGAGGTGAAGGACCGGCTGAAGTCCTCGGCGATGGGCCTCTCCGGAGGCCAGCAGCAGCGGCTGTGCATCGCCAGGGCCATCGCCTGTGGCCCCGAGGTGATCCTCATGGACGAGCCGTGCTCCGCGCTCGACCCGATCGCCACCGGTCGCATCGAGGACCTCATGACCGAGCTGAAGAGCCAGTACACGATCATCATCGTCACCCACAACATGCAGCAGGCGGCCCGGGTCTCGGACCGCTGCGCGTTCTTCACCACCGAGGTCAACGAGACGAGCGACACCCGCACCGGCCTGCTGGTGGAGTACGACCGGACCGACAAGATCTTCTCGAACCCGGGCGACGATCGGACCGAGAACTACGTCACCGGCCGGTTCGGCTGAGCCGGAGGTGGGGGCGCTGCGTCAGACGTTCACCGCCGAGCTGGAGCAGCTCCGTCTGCAGGTCGAGCTGATGGCCGTGCGCGTCGACCAGAACCTGGAGCGCATGCGCGACGTGCTGCGCACCGGCGATCCCGACATCGCGCGCCAGGCGATCGCGGCCGACGACGACATCGACGCGATGAACGTGTCGCTCATGGAGCGCTGCTACGAGATCCTCCGGCGGGAGGCGCCGGTGGCGACCGACCTCCGCTTCGTGGTGTCGGTCCTGCGGGTCCTCTCCGAGCTCGAGCGCATCGGCGACTTGTCGCTGCGCGTCCACCGCACAGCGGCCGCCCAGCACGAATGCCTCTCGGTCGAACCGGTCGCGTTCGACGTGCTGCTGGCCATGGCCGACGAAGCGGTCGACCGCTTCCGCACCGCGTTGCGAGCGTGGGCGACCCTCGACCTCGGCCTGGCCACGGACCTCGCCAACGCCAGCCGGTCGATGGACGTCTACATCGAGCGTCTGATGGTCGAGGTCGTCGCCCTCGATGGGCCCAACGCGGCACGCGTCGCGGTCGCCCTGTTCGCCGTCGGTCGCGCCATCGAGCGCATCGGCGACCATGCCGGCATCATCGGCGCCCGGCTGCGCTACCTCATCACCGGCGACCCCGACCACCTCGCGGCCGAGGTGCGGTAGACCCGCTCCTGATGCCCGTCGAAGCCCGCCGCCACTTCCACGACGAGCTCGACGCGATCCACGGCGACCTCGTGCGTCTCGCCGCGCTCGTGATCGAGGCCATCCCCAGGGGGACACAGGCCCTCCTCGACGGCGACCTCGCCGCCGCGCAGTCGCTCATCGACGCCGACGACGAGCTCGACGACCTCGCCCTCCACGTCGAGGAGCGCTGCTACAAGCAGCTCGCCCTCCAGCAGCCCATGGCCGGCGACATGCGGGCGCTCGTCACCGCCATCCGGCTCACCGCGGAGCTCGAGCGCTCCGGCGATCTGATGGTGAACGTCGCCAAGGGTGCCCGCCGCATCTACGGCCTGACGATCGGCCCCAAGGTCAGGGGGCTGCTCCAGATGATGAGCGACGAGGCTCTCCGCCTCTTCCGCCACGCCCTCGAGGCCTACGCCGACGCCGACGAGGCCAAAGCCACGGCGCTCGACGACATGGACGACACCCTCGATGGCATCCATCGCGACTACATCGCCGCGGTGCTCGAGGCGTGCCGGGCCGACACCCTCGACATCCAGGCCGCAGTCCAGCTCGCGCTGATCGGCCGCTACTACGAGCGCATCGGCGACCACGCCGTCAACGTCGGCGAGCGGGTCCGCTACATGGTGAGCGGCTGGCTCCCCCCGCACCACCGCCGGGGCCGGACCGACCAGCAGCCCGACGACGAAGCCGGCTGGCCGTCGTGACGATCACGATCGACGACCGCTGGCTGCCCTACGCCCTCGGCGGGCTCGGCGCGGTGCTGCTCGTCGTCGCGGCGCTGTGGGTCCGGCGCCGCCGGTCACTTGTGCGCCGGGTGGTCGATGCCTCCCTCCGGATCGAGGAGGCGCCCCCGCCGATCGAGCCCCGTGGCCTGGACGGCAACCTGCGCCGGCTGGAGCGGGCGGCCGACCGGGCCGTGCTGCAGGTGGCGGAGCGGGGGCTGGCCGAGGCCCGGCTGGTGCGGGCCATGGAGGCCATCCCGCAGGGGGTCGTGATCTGCGACGAGAGCGGCGCCGCCGTCTTCCGCAACGAGGTGGCGCAGGGCCTCACCGCCGCTCGCCACAGCGAGGCCATCGTCGCCGCCGCCACCGACGACCTGTTGGCCGCGGCCCTGCGGGGTTCCACCGACCGACGGGCCATCGATCTGTTCGGACCTCCGCGTCGCACCCTGGTGCTCGCGGCCTACCCGCTCGAAGATGCCCGGCGTACGGCCGGAGGGCTGGTCGTGATCGAGGACGTCACCGAGCGCCGGCGCCTCGAGGCCGTCCGCCGGGACTTCGTGGCCAACATCAGCCACGAGCTGAAGACGCCGATCGGCGCCCTCGCCCTCCTGGCCGAGACGCTGCTCGACGAGCGCGACGCCGCTGTGGCGGCGCGCCTCGCCGATCGGATGCTCGCCGAAGCCGAACGCGTGGGTCGCACCGTCGACGACCTGCTGGAGCTCTCGCGGATCGAGGCCGAGGAGTCGCGGGGCCGGGCGGTTGTGCCGGTCCACCTCGTCGTGGCCGAGGCCGTGGAGCGGGCGCGGACTGCAGCCGAGCAGCGAGGCACCCCCATCGAGGTGGTCGAGCCGCCCCGGTACCTCACCGTCGTCGGCGACCGCCGCCAGCTGGTCTCTGCCCTCAACAACCTCATCGAGAACGGCACCAAGTACTCGGAACGGGGGTCGCCCATCGAGGTGTCGGCCCGGCTGGCGGGCGACGACGTCGAGATCGACGTGTGCGACCACGGCCTCGGCATCCCGACCCGCGACCTCGAGCGGATCTTCGAGCGCTTCTACCGCGTCGACCGGGCCCGCAGCCGCGACACCGGCGGCACCGGGCTCGGGCTCGCCATCGTCCGCCACGTCGCCAGCAACCACGACGGCGAGTGCCGGGTCGAGTCCCGCGAAGGCGAAGGGTCCACGTTCACGCTGTCGCTCCCCGCTGGTCCGGGTGTCCCGGCACAGCTACCCCGCCTGGAGGCAGGATGACCAACACGCCCGACGCCACGATCCTCGTCGTCGAGGACGAGGACAGCTTCGTCGAAGCCCTCACCGTCGGGCTCAAGCGCGAGGGCTTCCGGGTCCAGATCGCCCGCGACGGCGCCCAGGCCCTGGAGATCTTCGACGCGGTGAAGCCCGACCTCGTCCTGCTCGACGTGATGCTCCCGGTCATCTCGGGCATCGACGTGTGCCGGGAGCTTCGGGCCCGCAGCAAGGTCCCGATCATCATGGTCACGGCGAAAGGCTCCGAGATCGACACCGTCGTCGGACTCGAGGTCGGCGCCGACGACTACGTCACGAAGCCGTACCGCCTGCGCGAGCTGGTCGCCCGCATCCGCGCCGTCCTCCGCCGCCGGCCCCTCGAGGACACGGCCCGACCGTTGTCGGGCGAGGCCATCGAGGTCGGCGACGTCTCGATCGACCCCGAGCGCCACGAGGTCATGATCCGGGGCGAGCAGGTGCAGCTGCCGCTGAAGGAGTTCGAGCTCCTCACCCTCCTGCTCGAGAACGCCGGCCGGGTGCTCACCCGGGAGACGCTCATCGACCGGGTGTGGGGCCCCGACTACGTCGGCGACACCAAGACGCTCGACGTGCACGTCAAGCGCCTGCGGGGCAAGGTCGAGACCGACCCGTCCAGCCCCACTCGGATCGTCACGATCAGGGGCCTCGGCTACAAGTACGAGCGACCGAGGCCCGATCGGTCCGACAGGAACGCCGTCGCCCAGTCCGCGTAGCCTTTCCGGCCCATGGGGGCGACGCCGGAGACGCCGTCGGGGTGGCAGCCCCTCGCCGCCCGGCCCGCCAGTGGCGAACGCGTCTCGTTCACCGCCTCGCCCTTCACCCGCCTGGCCCGGGTCCAGGCCCTCGCCAGCGCCACCGACACCCTCGTCGCGCTGTCGCTGGCGGGCTCGCTGTTCTTCTCGATCCCGACCGGCGAGGCCCGGGGGCGGGTCGCCCTCTACCTGCTCCTGACGATCGCCCCGTTCGCCATCGTCGGGCCGCTCATGGGCCCCGCGCTCGATCGGATGAAGGGCGGGCGCCGCCTGCTCGTGGTGGCGACGGGTGCGTCGCGGGTCCTGGTCTGCCTGCTCATGGCGCGCCACCTCGACAGCCTGCTGCTGTTCCCCGAGGCGTTCGCCGCGCTCGTGCTCACGAAGGCGTACGCCATCGCCCGCAGCGCCCTCGTCCCCACCGTGGTCGCCAGCGACGAGGACCTCGTGCAGGCGAACTCGAAGCTGTCGCTCCTCACCGGCGTGGCCAGCTTCGTGGCCGCGGCGCCGGGCGCGCTGCTCCTGCGCCTGGCCGGCGCGGAGTGGGTGC
>JACDCH010000175.1 GCA_013694495.1 Acidimicrobiia bacterium
AGTTCGTGATCGTGCTATCGGGGATGGACGTGCCGACGGCAGTCGAGCTGGTCGATCGCATCCGGGCTTCCTGGACCCTCGTAGCACCCCAGCCGATCACCTTCTCGGCCGGCATCGCTGCGGCCTCGTCCAGGGGTGGGACCGCAGCCCTGCTCGCCGCCGACCAGGCGATGTACCTCGCCAAGTCGAACGGCCGCAACCGCACCGAGCTCGCAGCCGTCCAAGGCGATCTCGGATGACCGTCGCCGACCCACCGGACGGGTTCGTCGCCTACAGCGAGATCACCGTCCCGGCCAACGGTGCGGAGGCGCTCGTCGACGCATTCGCAGATCGCCTGCGGGAAGTCGAGGCGTGGCCCGGCTTCGAACACCTCGAGGTGTGGCAGGACGTTGGCGATGACACCCGGTTCGTGATGGTCTCGTGGTGGGACCGGAAGGCCAGCTTCACCGACTACATGCACTCCGACAGCCACCGTCGCTCGCACGCCAGGATCGCCGAGGGTCCGGGTCGCCCACGACCTGTCGCGTTCACCCGGTTCCGGATCGTGGGCCGATGACCCCGACGCTCGCGGATGAGGTGGAGGAATTCCTCGACCTGGCCGCCGGAGGGCGTCCCCGCCCCGCCATCGCGCAGGCCCTCGGGCTGCTCGACGCGGGCAACCGCGTCGAGGACCTCATCGTCGGCCTCCTGGCGCCCGCCCAACGAGAGGCCGGCCTACGGTGGCAGGCGCACCGCTGGAACACTGCCCAGGAGCACGCCGCCACCGCCGTCATCGACGGGGTGCTCGGGGCCCTCGCGCTGCGCACCCCGGCCCCATCGTCGGCGCGTGGCGCTGTCCTGGTCTCCTGCGTCGAGGAGGAGTACCACTCGGTCCCGGCCCGCATGGGAGTCGAACGGCTCCGCGCCGACGGCTGGGACGTCACCTTCCTGGGCGCGAGCGTGCCGGCCCACGACCTGCAGGCCTTCGCCGCGAGCACACAGGTCGACGCCGCCGTGCTGAGCTGCACCGTCCCGCTCTACTTGCCCGGGGCGACTCGGGCGATCGCCGCACTCGCCGACCTCGGGATACCTGCGGTCGCCGCCGGGGCCGGTTTCGGCGACACGCCACGACGGGCAGCGCAGCTCGGCGCATCGGGCTGGATCGGCCCGGCGAGCAACCCCACGGCCGTCCTCGCCGGCTTACCCGACGCAGTGACTGGTGTCAGCCGCCAGCCCGACGAGGAGGCCGTGCAGCTCGAGCTGCACGCCGAAGAGCTGCGGGACGGCGCCATGGACGAGATGTCCAGGCGGATCCCTGCGATGTCCGGGTACTCGGCCCAACAGCTCGCCCGGACCAGGGAGGACCTCGCCTACATCCTGCGCTACCTCGGTTTGGCCGTCGATCTCGACGAGCCGTCGATGTTCGAGGACTTCGTCGCTTGGCTCGCGGAGGTCCTAGGGGCCCGCGACGTCCCGGCAGCGGTTCTCGACGAGTCGCTCGAAATCGTTGCCGAGGTCGCCCGCAGCTCGGGGCTCATCCGTGCAGCCAGCATCTGCACCTCCGCCCGCCTCGTCCTGGCCGGAACCTGACTGAGCGGTCCGCGTACACCAGCGAGTCGGCGATCGGATCGGCCGCGTGAGCCAGTCCGATCGAGACCGGCGAGCCTTCTCACGGCGCCAGGCAGCGTCGAGCCCCTGCTGGGCCGACGTCATTGAGGCTTTGCGCGCTGAGCTGGTCGTCTCGGGCGCGTTCATGGCCGACCCACTCCTCGCGCAGTCCGCGATAGACCGACTCCAGTCCGCAGCCCACGAACTCGTCCTCGACGGCGAGTACTACCGGCGCCGCCAGAAGCCCGGATCACCACCAGCACCGGCGAGGACCTTGACCCCCCACCAGCCCGACCGGCAACATCGCGCCGCCGACGCTGAAGACCCCGAAGCGGTCCCATGCCACTGGCGAAGCGGTGGTCCCACCACCCTGGCGAGCGACACGGGCACGCACACCGTCTCGGCAACGGAGCTCTTTCCGTGGAACCGAGGGGCCACCGGCCCGCCAGCAGTTCACCGATCGGGATCGTCGCGGGCCTCTTGCTTCACAATGGCTGCGCTTCAGCCATTGAGGCGTACTGCAGAGAACAACATCCTCACTACCCGGCACAGTTCCCCAGGCCGCAGGGCCGATGGTGTCGGCATGGTTCCTTCGATCCCGACTTTGTCAGCGCTCGATCTCACGTTGCTGTCGTCGTTCGCCGCCGTTCTCGCCGCCGTGTGCGGGGCGCATCGCCGCTTCCTTCGCCGGCGCCGGACGGCGCGATGGCTACGGGTCCTCCGGGCGGCAGCACCTGACGACGCTTTCGTCTCGTTGGAACGGTCGGGAGTCCATTCCTTGTACATCGCCGGCCTGGATGACCAGATCGATGCCTGCCGGTGCGGGCCGGCCGCGTTCAGTCGTCCCCACGGCCTGGCACCGAGCCTCCATCGGGATCGGGCCGCCCGGCCAACTCGTCAAGCCCGTCTGGACGCCGAGCGGTGAGGGCGGACGCTGCGAGACGAGCGCGCTGGTTTCAGGCGGATCGAGGGTCTACAGAGTCGCTCTAGCTCCCACCAGAACCGCGGCATGGTCGCCGAGCCCGGAATCGTGAACTCGGTCGGATAGAGACGCTTCCGGTCCCGGAGTATGTCGACTGTCTGCTCCGGCCACAGCCGGTCGGGCCAGTATGGCGGCTGTCCCTGATGGTTCACCGCCAGCCGCTCGTAGAGCTCCTGAACAACGCGAGTCTTGCCCAGGCCTGGTTGAGCGGTGATGAATGCCGCAGCGGGAGTGTCCCGCTCCCGGACGTGGTCGTAGAGGCGAACAAGCCAGTCGACCGTCTGCTGGGTGCTGCTCGCCGATGAACTCGTCACGCCCCCTACTTCTCGACGGCCCACACGGCTCGGCCTGCGGGTACCACGACATCGTCGCCGACAACCTCAGCCCCCGCTTGCGCGTCCGCAGCCGCTCCCCAACCGCCGCCGCCAGGCGTCAGCATTCGTACGACGTCGCCGGCGCTGAGCGCAACGGTGCACTTGTCCGCCAACCGCTCCGCTCGTGCCTCATCCCCGCCGGGCAGCAGCCAGTTCTCGCCACACGCGCCCGGCGACCCGCCGGCTATGCCCCACGGCTGCGACACCCGGCGCTCGGTGATGAGCGACGCGGTGCAGTCCTCGAGCACCTGCAGGTCGCGCTCGATGCCGTCGCCGCCAGCCGCCGCCCCCGCCCCACCGCTCCCCCGCCGCAGCCGGTAGCGCAGCACCCGCAGCGGGTAGGCCCGCTCCAACGCCTCCACCGGCGTGTTCTTCGTGTTGGTCATACCCGTGTGAACACCTGACATGCCGGGGCGGCCGCCGGGGCGGGCGCCTTGGCCGCCGCCGGTGGTTTCGTAGTACACCCAGCCGGCACCGCCGATGAGGAGGTTGTTCATCGTGCCCTGGCTGGCCGCGCCGACCTGGTCGGGAGCGAGCTGGGCGAGGGCGCCGAGGCAGACGTCGGCGACGCGCTGGCTCACCTCGACGTTCCCGGCGCCGACCGCCGCCGGCCACTGCGCGGCGGCGAGGGTGCCGGCGGGGGCGATCACCCGGACGGGGCGGAGGGCGCCGCCGTTGGCGGGGATGGTCGGGTCGGTTGCGGAGCGGAGGGCGAACGTGGCGGCCGAGACCGTGACCGCCTCCACTGCGTTGACGTTGCCCGCCGACTGCGGGTCGGTGCCGGTGAAGTCGAAGCACACCCCGTCGCCCGCCACGGAGACCGCGACGCAGAGCCGCGCCGGCGACCGCTGACCGTCGCCGCTACCGGTGGAGTCGAGGACGTCGTCGAAGGTCCAGCGGCCGTCGGGCAACGCCGCCAGCGCGGCCCGCATCCGGCGCTCGCCGTACTCGAGCACCTCATCGACCGGCCACCCCTCGGCCAGGACCTCGGCCAGTCGGGCAGCTCCGAGGCGGTTGGCGCCGAGCTGGGCGTCGAGGTCGCCGGCCCGCTCCTCCGGGGTCCGGGAGGCGGCCAGGAACAGCGCCCGCACCTCCGGCGTGAGTCGCACCGGCGGGAGCCGGATCCCCTCCTGGGCGATGTCGGTGGCGTCGGCCGGGATGGAGCCGGGCGCGGCCCCGCCCACGTCGGCGTGGTGGGCCCGGTTGGCCGCCCAGCCCACGACGCGGCCGTCGAGGTGGACCGGCGCCACGAGCGTGACGTCGTTCAGGTGGGTGCCGCCGGCGAACGGGTCGTTGACGATCGCCTGCTCCCCGGCCGGCACCCCGTCGGGGCCGAGCGCGTCGAGCACCGCCTGCACCGACGCCGGCATCGACCCGAGGTGCACGGGGATCGACTCCGACTGGGCGAGGAGCTCGCCGCCGGCGGTGAACACCGCGGTCGAGCAGTCGGCCCGCTCCTTGATGTTCGGGCTCGACGAGGAGCGCAGCAGGACCGCCAGCATCTCTTCCGCCACGCCGGAGAGCCGGGCCAGGAGCACGGCCAAGCGGGCCGGGTCGAGCTCAGGCACGGCGCAGCACCAGGGCGCCGGCGGCGCCGGGCTCGGCCACCCAGCCCTCGGCCACCCAGATCGTGCAGTCGGGCTCGGCCAGCACGCACGGCCCGGCGCGCCCGTCCCGGCTCGGCGCCGGCAGGTCGGCCACCGA
>JACDCH010000162.1 GCA_013694495.1 Acidimicrobiia bacterium
GGCGCACGCGTCTGTGAGGCCGACCACTCTCGGCACGCCCCAGTGCGCAGTCCCATGAGGTGCCTCCGGCAGGAACCACCACCAGACGAAGGCTTGGACTGAAACGAACACCGGCCCGGACGGCCACGGCGACCTCAGCGCCTGGGTTCTGTGCCCGTGACACGTTCCCGAGCAAGGGTGACGCCCAGCGGTTCGTCTCTCGCGTCGAGGCCGACCAGCAGCGAGGTTCGTTCGTCGACCCCCGGGCAGGGCAGATGTCGCTCGAGGCGTGGGCCGAGGCGTGGCTGCGCGCCAAGAAGGGCCAGTGGGCCAACACGCTCGCCCGGGATCGCGTGGGGTGGTCGGCCGAGGCGCCCTGAGCTTCGAAGAAGTGTCCAGGCCGACTATCCGACGTCTCTCGTGGCTACGGGTACACGACGTCCGGGCGTGAGCCTGATGGACGCCGGGCGCCGGGCTCGTCCTCGGCTGGCCTGCCTCCCTGCACGGATCGGACATCGGTGACCCGTGCGGTTTGGGGGTCGTACCGGAGCCGAAGCGATTCTGCGTGCGTGCCTCGTGGCGTGAGCCACAGCTCCCACTCGCCTCGCCACCACGACAGCTCCGTGCTCCACGTCTGCGGAGACGCGCCGGTTGTCGGGCGGGTGAGCTCGAGCCAGCCTCGCAGTCGAGGATCGCCAGCGAAGGCGCTCACCGCGTCGCCGTCACTCCGGGCCCGCTGATCGGACTCCAGCAACCGAAGCGGCACGGTGGCCCGGGCGGTTGGCAGCGGGTCGACCAGGTCGGCGTCGGCGTAGACCGGGAACTGGACGTGGACGGCATACCGCCCGCCCGCTGGGAGCGCGCCGGGAAGGGCGCGGGTCTCGACGGAGTGCCGACTGACGAGCGACGCCCCTGGCGCGAGCTCGCTCGCCCGGGAGTCGGCGGGACACCCGATGTAGCGGTGCCCGGTCGCAGCATCCGTCTGGGTGGGAGGCTGGTCCTCCTCGACGTTGTGCTCGGCCAGCCAGTCCGTTAGTCCGGCGGGGTCGCCGGGCCATTCCCTGGGTGGCGGCGCACCGCCGAAATCGGAGCGGAAGTCCGGGGCGGCACCGTCAGGGGTGAGCACGCCGTCGAAGGGTTCGCCACATCCTCCGGACTGCCACCACACCGGTGCGTCGAGATCGTTGCGGGCCGTGATCGTGATCCAGGCGCGCTCCCCGACCGGGATCTCGCTGGCGTCGACAACGACCGAGAGCACCACGCTGCTCCGAGCGGTGGAGGTGCCCGCGGTAGTCGGGGGCTCGGGGTCCGTCGTGGCACCGGGACTCTCTGCCGTGGCCTGCGCCGGTCGGGTCGATCCCGGCCCGCCGGGTGTGGGGGCCGATGTCGTCGGCCCGGCCGGAACGGCCCCGTCCGGGCCGATGTTGACCGTTGTGCTGCTGGTCGTCTCGCGGGCGTTCGCGACCCGCAGCTCGTCGGTTGCTGGGCGATCCGCGGCCGAGAGCCCGATCGCGACCGCCGCGATCGCGGCAACGACCGCGACGCCTGCCCGTCGCTGGACGCGACGCCGGCTGTGGGCATCTCGAAGCGTCGCCAGTGAAGCGGCGTCGTCCACGATGACGCCGTCCGCGCTGCGTCGGAGCGCCTCGCTGATGTGCTCGTCGAAGCCGTTCACGTCTCGTCCCCCAGCCGCGTTGACAGCGCTGCTCGGGCGCGGCTCAGGTGCGTCTTGACGGAACCAGCCGCGATGCCGAGCGTGGCCGCGACCTCCGAGTCGCTCAGTCCCTCGTAGTACCGCAGCACGATGCACGCTCGCTGCCGCAGCGGCAGCGTCGCGATCGCGCTCAGGACCGTCGTGACGCGGGCGCCGTCCAGCGCCCCGTCCTCGGCGGGCGCCACGGTCTGCTGGCGCGGGGGCAGGAACCGTCCGGCCACGCGCTGGCGACGCTGGTGCGACCTGACACCATTCACCACCGACCTCCGCAGGTAGCCGAGTGCCGCGTGCGGCTCCCCGAGAGACCGCGAGCGCCGGTAGAGGCCGAGGAACGCGTCTTGCACGATCTCTTCGGCTCGGCCGCGATCTCCGGCGAGGAGACTCGCCAGCCGCACGAGTTCGGTGTTGTGGCGAAGAAACAGGGCCTCGACGTCCAACGGCTCGGCCGCCGCCAGTCCCGCCGGTGCGGCGTCAATCATCACCCCCACTGTGCTCACACCTCCTACACGCTCAAGTGCCGCGATTGGTTGACACGAACGAGGCGCCGCGACTCAGGGCGCAAACGAACGTCCCGGCCCACGAGTAGGTCCGCTCGACGTGGCCTGCGGCTTCCGTCGGCTCGATCGCAGCGGGAGCGCGGCTCGCGTTCGACAGTCACTGCGTCACGAGGGTCACGCCATGAGACTCGAGCGCGAAGTCGATGGACCCGTAGCTGGTGCATCCAACGCCATATCCAGAACCGTGAAGGATTCCCATTGCGAAGTACTCACGGAAGAAGGGCGCTCCGCTGTCCCCTCCCTGGACGCCGCAGGCGTTCGTTGCTACGAACCAGAACCCATAGGGCACGAACGGAGGCGAAAAGCTGTTGGTCACTATCGGGCCAGCGTGAGTACCACTCGTGCGCCCGGAGTACGCAACCGTCATGCCTTGGACCATTTCGGCATGCAATTTGAAGCCGGCGATCTGCCGGAAAGGTTGACCGTCGACGAAGATCCCGTTGCTTTCCGTCCAGGTGTTGTTCGTTCGGAGGATCCGCTCGACGTCTACCGGCCCAATGTAGTTCTCGTTTTCGACGTATCCGTATACAGAAGTCCCGTTGACGCGAGCGCCGCCGATATCAGGATTATTAGCGCTGAAGTTGAGATTTCCGCAGTGAGCAGCGCTGAGTACCATCCGGCGGTTTATCGAATCAACGACAGGGAAGGCGCTTGTGCAGCCGTCGGGACCAAAATGCAGTCCTCCCCTCATCGTGTAGCGGCAGTCGTCGCGAGTGCAGGCCATCGGGGGACTAATCTCGCTCTGACGGAGCTCGACTGTTTCGGAGTACCGGGCGCGCAGCGCTTGCTCGAGTTCGTTCGAAGCAGTGGCAGCTACGACGACAAGACGTCCGAGGCTTGGGATCACCGCAGATGCGAGGTTGCCGCCGGTCGCTGAAATCGCGGGATCGATGCCCGGCGGCTCAACCCCCCTCTGGAGCGCGGTCCGTTCGTCGACAAGGCGACGCATCGACTCGAGAAGTTCAGCGATCGGACGTTCAACCTGAGCGCCCCGCAGGACATCCGGGAACTCGAACTCTCGTCTCAGCTCTGCGACGCGTGCGTCGACGTCGGTGGTGAAGGCGACCGTGACCGTGGTCTCGGAACCTTCGACGTTCAACCACATCCCACCGTAGGAGTCCGTCCAGCGCCCCTCGATACGACTGCTCAGACGCCCAGCCGCATCCTCGATGTCAAGACGGCGAAGCGCGTCGGCAGTCGAGAGGCCGTAATGGGCGGCCACCCAGTCGAGCTCGAACTGCGTGTGCCCTGTTGCAGGAGCCCCCTCGGCGCCAGCTAGCGGCACCGACGCCGTTCCCGCCGCGATCATTGCCAGAACAACCGCCACGAGGGCACGTCGGCGCATCTCGATCTCCTGGTCGCTGTGGGGCTCCCCGAGCAGAGCCAAGGGAACGAGTCGGTTCGAGCGGACCAACAGTTGAGAGAAATCAGGTCAATCTCCATGTCCAACGATCGGCGCTCGCGGAATCCATCCCTCCGAATAGAGCTTCGATCGGCTGGGAATACGAGGAGCCCTTCGCCACACTGATGGCAGCTCATGGTGGCCAGGTGCTCCGGCTGCCGGCATCGATCTCCAACCCCACCACGGCGACGAGGCTCGGCTGACAGGCAACGTCTTCTCGATCGAGGGCGACCAACGAAGGCGCCCCGGCCGGGTGGCCGAGGCGCTTCATGCCAAGTGGTCCAGCAACAGCGAGAGCCGAGCGAAGCTGCGGCGGCGTCCGAAACCTTGATCGGCGGCCACGCCACAGCCTCTGGATCGCCCGCCGCCGGGACGCCCGTCGTGCCGAGGCACGACGCCACCAGCTGCTCTCTCGTTGTTCCAGAGACGTCAGATCAGATGCTGTTCGGCGGACTGCACGCCATCAGGATGCCCTTCGACGAACCAGGCGACGCCGCCACCAGCCGCCGAGAAGGTCGGATCGCCAGTGATGGGGCCCGAGTAACGGGCCGCTGACAGGATGCGGCTTGGCCGGCGCCTGGCGCACCCAACGCGAACAGCAGGCTCACCGACTTCGGGGCACAGAACGTCACGTCGAACCCCGCCACCGTCGGCACCGACCGCGCCCCGGTCAGGCGGTACACGCCGGACGGGTCCGTGTGGGCCAGGACCCGGGTCAGGTCCTCGCCGTCGACCTCGCCATCGAGGCCGAGTCGCCCGGACGCGTTCCCGGTCCAGTTCCCGGGGGCTTCCTTGGCGCCGGTGTAGTACTCCTCGGCGCCGCGGGCGACGGTGTCGACGTAGTACTGGTGCTGGCCGGGGGCCAGCTTCCCGAGGCTCAGCATCAGCGTCGCGCTGACCGGGCCGGACAGCGCACGGGGCGGCACCGCACGGCAGGTGCAAGCGTGTCATTGTCCTGGGGTCCAGTGGTTGCCGAACGGGTGGAAGGCACGCGGGAGTCAGTCCGGGAACAGGGACGACTGCTCGGTGCCGGTCGCGCGACGCCGAGGGGTGCTCGGCGTGGAGGGGGCCGGGGTGGGGTCCTTGGCCCGGCGGACCGCGTCGAGATCGACGACGACCGGGTCCGGCTCGACGAGGGGGGCGCCGGCGAGGGCCTCGAGCGGCGCGGTCGGGAACCGCAGCAGGCGACCGAACTTGCGGCACGGCAACCCCTGCGCCCCGCCGGTCCGCAGATAGAGGCGGGCCTGTTCGTACACGAACGTCCGGCCCACCCGCAGATGGGCCATCACCTCTTCGACGGTCAGGAAGTCCTTGCGCTCCGGCACCCGACACCTCCACAACCCTGGCTCAACGCGGGAGTCGAACGATCAGGGGGGTGACAGAGTACGACACCCGGTGCTACGATGCAACCCCTATGTCGATAGAACTGTGTAGCTGTTGAGAGCACTCCGTGGCACGCCGTAGTCGCCCAGCGCCACGCCCGACCTGGACGCCCAACCAGATCGTCGCCCACAACCTCTCCAAAGCCCGGCTCCTGCGGGGCTGGACCCAGACCCAGGCCGCCGAAGCCCTCGAGCCGTACCTCGGGACGCGGTTGTCGCCGGCGTCGTGGTCCGCCATGGAACGCTCCGTCGACGGGGGCCGCATCCGGGAGATCACCGCAGATGAGCTCGTCGCCTTCGCCCGAGGGTTCGAGCTCCCGGTCGGGTTCTTCCTCACGCCGCCATCGGCGTGGGAGAACCACGCCGTCAAGACGCCCGACACCGGTGAGCACGGGCTCGAACCGATCGAACTGTTCGACCACATCATCGGGACCGATGAGTCGCTCGCCGAGTGGGAGCAGTACCTCAAGAGCTGGCCCGCCCCCGGCCATACCGCCTCTATCGCGCCCGACGGCGCGGTCGCCAACAGCCGCCGCATCCAGGAAGATGTCCACCCGCGGCTCGCCGGACCCGCAGCACTCCGCGCCCGGCTCCTCATCCAACAACAGTTCGGCGACCTCGACGCCGCCCGCCGCGTTCTCGAACGCCTCGCCACCGCGCTCGAACAGCTCGGTGACCCCGACGCAGAAGCAACCGATGTGGAGAAGGAGCAGTGATCTCCGATGATCGAGAAGAAGGCGACCAAGTCAGGCGAGCCGCGCTACGAGGTGCGGGTCCGCGGTACTGACGGCACCGAGAGGTCGAAGACCTTCCGGATCAAGAAGGAAGCCGAGCGCTACGAACGGGCCCAGCAGACCGCCGTCGCCGGGGGTGTCTGGATCGATCCCCGAGCGGGTCGAGTGACGCTGGCGGCGTGGTCAGCGGAGTGGCAACGGACGGTCGTCCACCTCAGCCCCTCGACGCAGCGCATCTACGAGGCGAACCTCCGGCTCCACGTTATGCCCGAGCTCGGCGAGATGGAGCTGAGCAAGCTGACCCCGTCGATGCTGCGCGCCTGGCTGTCGGGCGTTTCGACGAAGACCCGCTGTTGCCGGCAGCGCTGTCTGCACATGGCTTGGCGGCGCTGCGTGTTCACCGGGCGGCATGAGTCGATGAGCACGGGGTGTGGGTTGTCAGTCGCGGGTGAGTTCGGCGACGGCCTTCTTGGCGC
>JACDCH010000237.1 GCA_013694495.1 Acidimicrobiia bacterium
GGCGGTCCGGACCCCTTCATCTCAGGCGAGGGGCCGCGCCGCCCACCGCTGCGCCAACGTGTGGGGCGCGTTCGACGTCGACGCCGGCGGCGCGCCGCCGGGTCCCGTGCTGCTGCTCGACGACGCGGTCGACTCCGGGTGGACGATGACCGTCGCCAGCACCCTGCTCCGCCGCGCCGGCGTCCCGGCTGTGCTGCCGTTCGTCCTCGCCCGCCACTGAGATGCAGGGGTCCGGACCGCCCCGGCGAAGCCCCCTCGCCGGGCCCCGAAATCGAATCGAGACACAGGAAGGACCTGCGGCGAAGTGACCGTCGACCACCAATCCGTCCGCAGGTACTGAGCGTCGCCGCTGGACTGGACCAGCGCTGCGACTGGACGAGCGGTCGGGCGGGGCAAGATGGTCCGGCGAACAGCCCCCGTTCGCGTCGTCGAGAGGCACCGATGATGACGGACACCACCGACACCACCGACACCACCGACACCATCGACACGCTCGAACCCGAGGGCCCTCCCGTCTTCGAGAAGCCGCTGCTGCGTGGCTGGCTCCACCTGCTGTTCTTCCTCGGGTCCATCCCGGCTGGGATCGTGATCGTCCTGCGGGCCGAGGGCGAGAGGAGCCACCTCGCCACCGCGGTCTACGCCTTCGGGTGCTGCGCGCTGTTCGGCGTGAGCGCTGCGTACCACGTGTTCCGGTGGTCGCCCGCCGCCCGGCTCCGGATGCAGCGGGCCGACCACGCCACGATCTTCGTGATGATCGCGGGGTCGTACACGCCGCTCTGCCTCCTCGCCCTCAGGGGCTCGCGAGGCGTGCTCCTGCTGATCCTGGCCTGGGTCGGCGCCGCGACCGGGGTCACCCTCGTGCTCACCGGCGTGTCCCAGCGGCGCAGGGCGCTCGGGTCGACGGCCTACATCGCCCTCGGCTGGCTCATCGTCGCCTTCACGCCCTCGCTCATCGACCGGCTCACGACCCCGGACCTGATCCTCGTGGCCGCCGGCGGCCTCGCCTACACGATCGGGGCCATCGTCTTCGCGACGCACTGGCCCAACCCGTCGCCCCGCTTCTTCGGGTACCACGAGATCTGGCACGCCTTCGTCGGCGCGGCGGCGATCTGCCACTACGTGGCCATCACCGGCGTCGTCCGCGCCGCCTGAACGCGCCACCTTCGAGGACCACCGCGAGTCGCGACGCCCCCCGGCGTCAGCCCGGGGGCTGCGCCTCGTGGGGCTCGACCTCGCCGTCGGCGTCGGGATCGGCCAGCGTCTGCTCGTGCTCCTCGGGGATCGTACCGTGCTCCTCGGCGCCCTTGCGGACCTGGTCGATCCGCTGGCCGAGGTCGTCGAGCCGTTCCTTCTCGGGGTCGTTCATCGGCCGCCGCTACCCGGCGGTGCGCAGCGCGAGCCGCCGGGGGCCGGCCACCCCGCACGTAGATTCCGGACGTGAGCCGGGTCGACGTACGGGTGGTCGACGACGCCGCCGCCGCCCGCGCCGTCGCGGAGCTCTTCGTGCGGGTGTGGGACGCGCCGCCCGAGAACCCGCCGATGCGGGCCGAGGTGCTGCGGGCGCTGGCGACGAGCGGCGGCTACGTCACCGCGGCGTGGCTCGACGGCCGAGTGGTGGGCGGCTCGGCGGGCTGGCTCGGCCGCGAGGACGGCACCCTCACGCTCCACTCCCACCTCACCGGCACCGAGCCGGGCCGGCAGGGCACCGGCGTCGGGCTCGCCCTCAAGCGCCACCAGCGGTCGTGGGCGCTGGCCAACGGCATCGCCACGGTGCGCTGGACCTATGACCCGCTCGTGCGGCGCAACGCCTGGTTCAACATCCAGAAGCTCGGGGTCAGGGTGGAGGCGTACGCCGTCGACTTCTACGGGCCGCTGGCCGACGGCATCAACGAAGGCGACGAGTCCGACCGGTTGCTCGCGGTGTGGGACGTCGCCGGCCCCCGGGCCGCCGCCGCCGCAGCCGACCGCCTCGACCCGCCCGACGCCCACGCGCTCCGGACGGCGGGGGCGATCGTCGTGCTCGACATCGACGACCACGGCGCGCCGGTCGAGGGCGAGTCCGTCGCAGCGGCGGGCGCCAGCCGGACGGCGCTGTGCGCCACGCCGCCCGACATCGAGAACCTCCGCCGGGCCCACCCCGACCGGGCTCGGGCCTGGCGCC
>JACDCH010000273.1 GCA_013694495.1 Acidimicrobiia bacterium
GGAGGACGACGAGGAGGCGGCGCTCGTCGGCCTCGAGCCCGCCCCCGGCCCGGCTGGGGCCGTCCTGCCACCAGTCGGCCAGGCGCCCGGCCTCGTAGGCAGCCGGCACGGCCGGGTGGACGTACGACGCCCGGCAGACCGTGCGGGTGTTGCCGAGCAGGTCGGCGACCTCGTCCACGGCCTCCAGCACCGTCGACCGGGCCTCGCGGGCCGACGCCGGCTCCCCGGCCTCGGCCAGGCGGGCGGCGGCCTCGACCGATGCGCCCCACGTGCGGAACCACTTGGCGGTGACGTCGAGCCCGGTGAGGGCCCGGAGTTGGGCGTTGATCTGGTCGGACGTGATCGGGCGCAGCTCGCCGCCGTCGTCCTCGTACTGGAGGAGGTGCCGGCCCGGGAGCGAGCCGCAGGCCCGCACCAGCCGGGCCAGGCGGCGGTCGTCGAGCGCGACCTGGTGGCGCTTGCCGCCCTTGCCCACGAAGCGGAACCGGACCGCGCCCGCCTGGACGTCGACGTGGCGGTTCTGCAGGGTCGTCAGGCCGTAGGTGCCGTTCTCCTTGGCGTAGCAGTCGTTGCCGACCCGGATGCGGGTGCGGTCGAGCAGGGCGAGAGCGAGGGCCAGCACCCGGTCCGCCTCCCACCCGCGGTTTCCGTCGAGGTCGTGGTCGATCCGGCGCCGCAGGGCGCCCAGCGACTCGCCGAAGGGCACGAGGTCGGCGAACTTCTCCTGCTCCCGCTGGGCCCGGAAACGGGTGTGGTAGCGGTACTGCTTGCGGGCCCGCTGATCCCGGCCGGTGGCCTGCAGGTGGCCGTTGGGCTCGGCGCAGATCCACACGTCCTCCCACGCCGGGGGGACGGCCAGTGCCGCGATGCGCGCCAGCGTCGCCTCGCGGCGCACGACGGAGCCGGTGGCGTCGTCGACGTAGCGGACGCGAGCCCGGCCCTTGCGGCGGATGCCCGGGTCGTCGTCGCTCGTGTACACGAGGTCGCCGATGTCCGCCGGTGCGCAGCCCACCCCGACCCCGATAACCCGCTGCGCCGTGCGTGAACCCTTCCCGGGCGCCGGGCGCCGCCCCGCCCGCAGGCACCGGGGTGGGCGCGAACCGCCCGAAGCGTCAGCTCCGGGAAGCGGGCTTCTCGAGGCGTTCGGGGACGGGCGCGCCGGCGATCCAGGCGGCCACGACCGCAGCGATCTCGTCGTCGCGGCGCTTCCACTCGTGGCCCGCGCCCTCGACCCAGACGAACGTGACCGGGCCCCGGATGGCACCGGCGTGCTCGACGAGCTCGTCGGGGGTGGCGAAGGGGTCGTTCGTGCCCGACACGAACAGGACAGGGACGTCGAGGGCGGGGAGGTGCTCGATGCGGAGCTTGTCGGGCCGGCCCGGGGGGTGCAGGGGGTAGGAGAGCAGGACGAGGCCGGCGGCCGGCAGGCCGTCGGCCACGACCATCGAGCACATCCGCCCGCCCATCGAGCGGCCGCCCAGGAGCAGGGCCTCCGGTGCCACCCGGGTGGCGGCGACGAGCGCCGCCGCCTCCTCCCGAACGGCCTCGAGCAGCACCGGCGCCCGGTCGGGCGCCCGCCGGCCGGCCTTGCGATACGGGAAGTCCATGCGCCCGACCGGCAGGGGCGCCACCGCCCGCTCGACGCCGGTAAGCGTGGGGTGGTCGCGGCTCGAGCCCGCCCCCGGCGCCAGCAGCAGCGCCCCCGGCGCCTGCGGCCGCCCCTTCCGGATGACCCGCGGCACTACTCGGAGCCGAGCAGGATGCGGCGGGCCTCGCTGAGGTCCTTGATGCGGTCGGCGGCGTCGTCGACCTCGCCGCCGTGGTCGGGGTGCGCCTCCCGCAGCAGCTGACGGAAGCGGCGCTGGACCTCCTTCTCCTGGGTGCGCCGGTCGTCGGGGCGCCCGTCGAGGCCGAGCACGTCGAGGGCCCACAGCCGCGGGTCGGCGAACGCGGTGGACGCCCACCGGACGTCGGTGTCGCCGCTCAGGTGCCGGAACAGCGCAGCCTCGATCGGGCCTCGCCAGGCCAGGCCGCGCCGGATCACGTCGAACACCCGGGGGCGCGAGCTGGGCGCCATCTGGCCGGCGGCGTAGGCCGAGGCCAGGGTGAGTTGCAGGGGCGAGCCGTCGCCGTCGACCGACAGCTCGACCGACTCGCCCGCGCCGATCAGCGTGGCGTGGCTGCGGGCCAGGCCGTGGGTGTCGACCTGGAAGCGGTGGCGCACCTGCGGCTGGGGCACCCGGTGGCCGGCCTCGAGGTGGCCCATGAGGCGGCGCAGGGCGTCGCGGTCCTCGCCGTCGAGCTCCTCGGCCGCCACGGCAGCGACGGCGCCGAGCAGGACCGGGCCGAAGCCGGGCGGGGGGTCGAGCGGGAGGTGCCGGCGGCCCAGCGCGATGCGCCGGGTCGGCGAGTACGACCGGTTGTGGAAGACCTCGAGCTCCGCCAAGAGCATGGGATCAGGCTTCCTGCTCCGCGGCCTGCCAGTCCGGCAGCGCCTCCAGCTCGTCGGAGATCTGGAGCTCGCCGTCGGGGCCGCTCTGGACGACGTGGATCAGGTCGACCAGCGTCGCCGACCCCCAGTCGGGGACGGAGTCGACCTGCTCGCGGTCGAGCAACAGCAGCGTGACCGGCTCCGGGAACTCCTCGGTGCGCACGCCGCCGGGCTGGATCGGCTCCTGGCAGATGTCGAAGCTGTCGAGGCCGGGGAAGCGGTCGAACAGAACGGGCTCGAGGGCGGCGACCAGGGGCACAAGGCGGTCGAGGTACCCCTGGGCCCCGCCTTCCGTGCTGGTCGGCACCACGTAGAGGGCGAGGTGGGGGCCGTCGTCGAAGTCGTTCAGGGCGGCCCGGGCGAGCTCGACGCCCAGGTCGTCGAGCGCCGGCTGGAAGACCGAGTACAGGCCGTTGAACGTGTCGGGCGGGAGATCGTCGGACGGCTCGGGGGGTGTGTAGATCGGGCCGCCGGACGGAGCGGACACCGTGGTGGCGCTGCCCCCGCCGCTGCTGTCGGTGCCGGCGGTGCCGGGCTCGTCGTCGCCGCAGGCCATCGGGAGCAGCGCGAGGGCGGGCGCGACGAGGAGCCAGCGGGAACGGGACACGGTCAGCCAGTCTCGCGCGAGGGGGCGGGAGATCGATCCTCAGGGTTGAGCTCCTCGAGCGACCGGTGAGCGGTCTCCGGGAAGGCGACGAGGATGAGCACGGCTACCGCCATGGGGGCGATGGCGGCCACGCCGAAGGCGCTGCTGTAGGAGTGGCCGGCGTCGACGAGGCCTCCGACGAGCTGCAGGCCGGCGACCGCCCCGAGCACCTGCACGCCCTCGAGCACGCCGCCGGCCCGGCCCCGCAGCGAGGTCGGGAACAGCTCGGGCCGGTACACGCCGAGGGCGGGTACGACGGCGCCGGCGATGACCGACGACATCGTCGACGCCACCCACATCGTCCACCCGGCCGAGGCGTAGGTGGCCACCGACAGGAGGGTGCCGCCGACGATCCCCACCGCGCCGACGACGCGCCGTCCGCGCACGTCGGCGAGCTTGCCGCCGACGATGACGCCGATCGTGGCCGGCGTCACCGTGAGGACCGTGAACAGCGCGACGCGCGATGCGGAGAAGCCGCGGGCGTCGTTCAGGAACTCGTTGCCGAGCTGGCTCGACGGGGTGGCGTAGACGGCGAGCAGGAAGCCGGACACGGCGAGCAGCGCGAAGCGGCGCCCGTGCCCGGCGATCGGCGCATCGACGTGGGTGGCGACGAAGCGCCGGCTCTCCGGGAGCGTGCGGGCCACGATGAGCACCAGCGGCAGCATCAGCAGCGGCAGGAGGTACAAGGCCCGCCAGGCGCGAGCCGAGTCGTCGGCGAAGGGCAGGAACCACACGCAGATGCCGGCGCCGAGGCCCTGGGTGAGGGCGATGAGGGAGTACGACCAGGCCCGGCTGCCGGCCGGCATCTCCTCCGCCGAGAGGATGGCGATGAGCACGATGAGGGCGCTGGCGAACCCGCGGGCCACGGTCTGGCTGATGCCGTAGCCGAGCAGGCTGGGCACGAACGCACCGGTGGCGGTGGCCACGCAGCCGAGGCCAGCCGTGAGGGAGATGAGCCGGCGGCGCCCGAGTCGGTCCGCCAGCGCAGCCAGCGGGACGAGCAGCACGATGCTGGCCCGCACGGCGGACAGGACGTTCTTCTGCCCGCCGATGTCGGTGCCGAACTCGTCGCCCACGTACGTCAGCGTCTGGGTGATGAGCGTCCCCAGGTAGCCGCCCACGATCGACACGGTCAGCAGCAGCCCGAGGATCGACGCCGCCCGCTCGTCGAGCCGCTGGGGCGGGGCCCACCACGGCATGTGGTCCCGGTCGTGCGCGGCAAAGGCGCGGCGCAGCGGGGGCACGAACAGGAGCCCCCAGAACCGGGTCGCGACGCGGAAGTCGACGTGCTCCTCGAGCTGGCCGTCGTCGCGGGTCGTGACTGTGCGCTCGTACGAGCGGAACGGCCCGTCGTCCATGCGGTAGCGCCCGCCCCCCTCGTCGTGCTCGCGCACCAGGGCGTCGTCGCGGGGCACCAGGATCCGCTCGGCCGCGTCGGGAGGGTGGAGGACGACGACCCGGGCCACAGCGGCTGGCGACCATACTCAGGTCGGTGCGAGCGCTCGGAGGTGCCCTGCGGGTGCGGGCCGGTGGCCCCTTGGCCGGCACGGTCCGCATCGGTGGCGCCAAGAACTCGGTCCTGAAGCTGCTGGCGGCCACGTTGCTGGCGCCGGGCGAGTATGTGCTGCGCAACGTCCCGGCCATCGCCGACGTCGACTCGATGAGCGACCTGCTGCGCACGATGGGGTGCACGGTCGAGCGTCCAGAGCCCGGTGTGCTGCGGGTGGTGCGGCCGGAGACGATCGTGCCCGAGGCGCCCTACGAGCTCGTCGAGCGCATGCGGGCCTCGATCGTGGTGCTGGGCCCCCTTCTGGCGAGGGAGGGCCGGGCCCGGGTGTCGGTGCCCGGCGGCGACGACTTCGGCTCACGCCCGATCGACATGCACCTGCGGGGCCTCGAGCTCCTCGGCGCCCGCTTCTCGAACGCGCACGGCTACATCGAGGCCGAGGCCGACAAGCTCGAGGGCACGCGGGTCACGCTCGAGTACCCGAGCGTCGGCGCCACGGAGAACACGCTCATGGCCGCGGTGCTCGCCGAGGGCACCACCGTCATCGACAACGCGGCGCGGGAGCCAGAGATCTGGGACCTGGCGTCGTTCCTCAACCGCATGGGCGCGCGCGTCCTCGGCGCGGGCAGCTCGACGATCACCGTGGCCGGCGTGCGGCCCGAGCACCTGTCCGGCGTCGACCACACCGTCGTGCCCGACCGGATCGAGGCGGCGACCTACCTCGCCGCCGTCGCCATTGCCGGCGGCGAGATCGTGGTGGCCGGGGCCAAGGCCGAGCACATGGACATGTATGTCCAGAAGCTGGGGGAGATGGGCGTGCGCATCTCCCCCGACCCCGAGGGCCTGTGGGCGATGTCGCCCCGGCGGCTCCGATCGGTCGACGTGGCCACGCTGCCGTACCCGGGCGTGGCGACCGACTACAAGCCGTTGTTCGTCACGATGCTGGCCGTGGCCGACGGGGTGGGCATCGTCACCGAGAACATCTTCAAGGGCCGCTTCCGCTACGTCGACGAGCTCACGCGGATGGGCGCCGACATCCGTACCGACGACCACCACGCCATCGTCCGCGGCCGTGAGCGCCTCTCGGGCGCGCCGGTGCGGGCCCCGGACATCCGGGCCGGCGCCGCGCTCGTGCTGGCCGGACTGCGAGCCGACGGCGAGACCGTCGTCCGCGACGCCCACCACATCGACCGCGGCTACGAGGACTTCGCCGGCCGGCTCCGGGCCCTCGGCGCCGATGTCGAGCGCGTGGACGACTACTAGCGCGCCCCGTCGTCCTCGTCCTCGTCGACGAGCTGGGCGGCCCGGCGGTTGGCGATGTAGAGCAGGAGGCTGAAGAGGCCGATCGGCGCGAGCACGAGGAGCACTTCGTCCCAGCCGCCCTGGTGGGCCAGCGCGGTGGTCGCCAGGGCGGTCTCGGCGGTCAGGGCGGTCGCGGCGGTCACGGCGGTCACGGCGGTCATCCTCCCAGCAGGATGCCCACGCCGACGAGCGTGAGCCCGATGAGCGCGCCCTGCACGCCGAGGGCGGCCGCGGCTGCGCCCCGCTGGGACTTCAGCGCGGCCAGGGCGCGGTCGTGGGCGACGACGGCGGCGCCACCGAGCACGAGGGCGAGGAACTCGATCCAGGCGAAGAGCGACGACCCGGGCACCCACGTGGGTGGCACCAAGCGGATCGTGCCGAGCAGGTCCCACCTGCGCGCGCACGGGTCGGACAGGAGGGCGACGAAGTCGGTCCCCTCGGTCACGAACGACACCGCGTCGTGGGCGCCGAGCGGGCCCCGGCGCGGGTCGCGCCGACCCACACGAGGGCGACGACCGCGATGGTGAAGGCGAGGCCGAGCGAGTGGACGAATGTGCGCGACCAGTCGCCGCGGACGCCCACGACGTCGTTCGTCCACCACGGGAAGAGGCGCACGGCGTCGAACAGCGGGATGGCGGCGGCCACCACGAGGACCGCCAGCAGGCCGAAGAGGACGGCGAACCCCTCGCCCTCCCGGAGCCAGGCCCGGCCCCAGGCGGCGGCGCCGGCGAGGACGAGGGTGGTGTACGCCACCAACCAGACGCCGAGGGCCCGGGGCGAGATGTCGATGGTCCAGAGGGGCACGGGGAACTGCCCGCCGCCGACGGTGTGGGCCAGGACGGTGGGCACGATTGGCGGCAGGCTAGGAGTGACGTCGCGGCGCGGGAATCCGCGGTGGGGGCCCGTGGTTGCAGCCCGGTACCCTCCTGGGTCCCCCGGAACGGAGAGCAGCAGTGCGCGACGAAGTCGAGAAGGTCATCGAGGTCATCCGCCCGGCCGTGCAGGCCGACGGCGGCGACCTGCACCTGATCGACGTCGACGAGGCCACCGGCCTGGTGACCGTCGAGCTCTCCGGTGCCTGCGTCAGCTGCCCGGCGTCCACGGTCACGCTCAAGGCCGGCATCGAGCGCATCCTCAAGGACCGCGTCGAGGGCGTCACCGAGGTCGTGAACCAGGGCGAGGACCTCTTCGAGGGCACGCCCCTCTCCCTCTGACGGTTCCCGGCCTTCGGTAGGTTCGGGGCTCCGTGCCCGAGCCGCTGCCCTCCGCCGAGATCGCCGCGCTCCTCGACGCGGCCCGCACCGGCGAGCGGGCCGCGCTGGCCCGGCTGCTCTCCGTCGTCGAGCGGGGGAGCGACGGCGGCCGCGAGGTCGGGCTCCTCGCCCACCCGCTCACCGGCCGGGCCCACATCGTCGGCGTCACCGGGGCGCCGGGCGCGGGGAAGTCGACGCTCACCGCCCGCCTCGTGGGCGAGGTCCGGGCCGCCGGCGATCCGGTGGCCGTGCTGGCCATCGACCCAACCTCGCCGTACTCGGGCGGCGCCATCCTGGGCGACCGGGTGCGCATGGACGAGCACACCCTCGACGACGGCGTGTTCATCCGCTCGATGGCCACCCGTGGTCACCTCGGCGGGCTGGCTCTCGCCGCCCGCCAGGCCCTGCGCCTGCTCGACGCGGCCGGCTATCCGTGGGTGCTCGTGGAGACCGTCGGCGTCGGCCAGGTCGAGCTCGACGTCGCCGGCGCGGCCGACACCACGATCGTCGTCGTCAACCCGGGGTGGGGCGACGGGGTGCAGGCGGCCAAGGCCGGGCTGCTCGAGATCGCCGACGTCTTCGTCGTGAACAAGGCCGACCGGGCCGGTGTCGACGACGCCGAGCGCGACCTGCGCCACATGCTCGAGCTCAGCGCCCGCCGGCGCGACGGCTGGGACCCACCGATCGTGCGCACCGTGGCGACGACCGGCGCCGGCGCCTCCGAGCTGCTGGCCGCCATCACCGCCCACCGCGAC
>JACDCH010000288.1 GCA_013694495.1 Acidimicrobiia bacterium
GCGCGGGGCGCCGTAGGTCCGCAGCTGCTCGAGGTGCGCGACGGCGACGCTCGTCTCCTCGGCCAGCTCCCGGCCGGCGGCGGCGTCGAGGTCCTCGTCGTCGAGCACGAAGCCGCCCGGCAGCGCCCAGCGGCCCTTGTGCGGCGCGACGCCCCGGCGCACGAGCAGCACCTGCAGCCGCCCGTCGCGCACCGTGAACAGGGCGACGTCCACCGCGACCCGGATCACAGCGAGGGCGACGCGTTCGCCGGCGTGACCGGATCGGCCAGCTGCCACCCCTCGGTCAGCAGCTCGTCGACCGCGTCCAGGGCGGCCTCGAGGCGCGCCTCGTGCGGCCCCCGGAGCACGACGTGGCGGCGGCCGGTGACGGCCAGCGCCTCCTCGAACCGGCCCGTCATCCAGGCGCGGATCCCCTCGCCGTCGCGGATGCCGTCCTGCTCGAAGGACACCCCGTCGTGATGGGTGAGGAGGTAGAGCGGGTGCCGACGGGCGAGCGCGTCCACCGCGGGCGACGCCTCGCCGAGGTAGCGCTCGTGCCAGATGCCCGTGGCGAACGTGTCGGTGTCGCACACCAGCACCGGGCCGCCGAGCCGCGCCGCGTCGTCCTCCAGCGCGTTCTGGCGCCGGCCGATCAGCTCGAACTCGTCGGTCCGCCAGACCAGCTCGTCCATCGCCGGCGGCGGCTCGCCGGCGACGATGGCGCGAGCCCGGTCGACGGCGAGCTTCTCGATCGAGAAGTCGCGACCATGCTCGGGCACCCAGCGGGTCAGGCCGTGGCTCCCGCCCCGCGCCCGCAGCGCGTCGCGCAGCGCCAGGCTCAGCGTCGTCGTGCCCGTCGACTCGGCCCCGAGCACGACGACGCGCCGGGCGAACCAGGCCCGCGCCGGCTCGGCCAGTCGCTCCCAGCTCGTTACCGGGTCGGCCCGCACCGCGGTGCCGCTGATGGGGGCCAGCCCCCGGCCCGGGTCGACGGGCACGTCGATCGCCCCGAGGCGCCGGGCCAGCTCGGCGCCGTAGGGCTCCGACGTGAACACCGCCGTCACCGGCTCGTCGGTGACCTCGGCCACGCCGCGGGTGAACTCCTGAAGGTGGAGGTCCCACATCGTCGGGTCCTCGAAGTCGACGGGGTGGTCGTCGACGACGCCGTGGACGGTGACGTGCGCATCTCCGGCGTGCACCTCCCGCATCCACGCCACCCGGTCGGCCAGCGGGATCGACTCCACGGCGTGGGCGAGGACGAGCACGGTGACCCGGTCGCTGGCCGCCGCCGCCGTGCGCACCAGCAGGTGGTGGCCCTCGTGGGGTGGGTAGAACTTGCCGATCACCAGACCGTGCGGCGTCCGGTCGCTCATATCGACACCGCCGAAGGGATCGCAGCCGGTGCCTGGCGACGCAGATCCCGGGCCCAGTCGCGCAATCCGAAGAGGCACACGATGCCGAGGATGGCGAACAGCATTGCCGTCAGCCGTCCGTCCTGGCTCCAGAACAACGGCACCGAGATGATGTCGATCAGGATCCACAGGAACCACGACTCGACGAGCTTCTTCGCCTGGCCGTAGGTGGCGACGAGACTCAGCGCGAAGGTCAGCGAGTCCCAGAAGGGCTGGGCCGAGACCGCCACCGCGCTGAAGAACCAGCCCGCTGCGGCCCACACCGCGGCGAACCCGAGGCCGAGGCTGATCCACTCGCGCATCGTCGTGCGGCGCACCGGCCGATTCTCCTCCGGTGGGCGCCGGTCGCGCCGGCTCCACTCCCGCCAGCCCCACACGCCGAGCGCGAAGAACGTGCCCTGGAGCCAGGCGTTGGCATCGAGGTCGATGTGGAAGAAGAACGCCGTCAGGCACGCCGCGCTCACCAGCGACATCGGCCAGTTCCAGATCACCTGCCGCGCCACCCACCACACCGTGATCAGTGCGGTGACGTCGCCGACGACCTCGATCCAGGTGACGGGGACACCCACGTGAAGGCGGTTTCGAACAGGTCCATGCTGGCTCCTTGTGGTCGCTGTGACCATAACTAGTTTCAGTCAGCTTGACCAGACCTTTCTCCCGGCTCACCGGCTCCAGGCGGCGGCGAGGCGCCGCACGCCCTCGTCGAGCTCGACGGCCGGGGCGCTGAACGAGAGGCGCAGCCGGTCCGGATGTCCGCCGCCGGGCGACAGCGACTCTGCGGTCGCCACGGCCACGCCCGCCCGCAGGGCCA
>JACDCH010000291.1 GCA_013694495.1 Acidimicrobiia bacterium
GCCGCCGGCAGACCGAGCAGCTCGACGAGCCAGTCGCACACGTGCTGCTCGAGCTCGGTGGCCACAGGCGAGGTGGCCCACAACATCCCCTGCTGGCCGAGGGTGGCGATGGCCAGCTCGCCGAGCACCGCGGCGGCGGTCATGTTGCCCGGGAAGTAGGCCATGAACCGGGGCGACTGCCAGTGCGTCACCCCAGGCAGCACCACCCGGTCGAGATCGGCGAGGACGTCGGCCCAGCGCTCCCCCCTCGCCGGCGGCGAGGGCGGCAGCTGCCCCCGCACCCACCCGGGCGCGACAGCGGGGCCGACGGCGACGTCGTCGACCGACTCCATGTAGCTCGCGCACCACTCCACCAGCTCGTGCGCCGCAACCCGGAACTCGTCGGCATCCATCACGACGCCGCCGAGCTCGAGCGAAGCGAGTGAGCTCGAAGCATCAGCGGTGGTCGATGCCGGTGCCGAGGCCGAGGGCGAGGCCGAGCAGCTGGCGCAGCATCGCTGCCGTCGCGCCCCACACCGTGTCGCCCACCAGCTCGAAGAAGAAGATGCTGCGCTCGCCGTCGGGCGGCGGCGACCACGTCCACCGCTCCTCGCGGTACACGTCGGCGTCGGCGAGGAGCTCCGCCACGGGCACGAAGATCACGGTGTCGACCTCAGCGGGGTTCGGCACGAGGTCGGCGGGGCGGCCGGGCAGCACCGCGACGAACGGCACGATGAACGACCGGCTCGTCACGGTCATCAGGTGGTCGAGCTCGCCCAGCACCTCGACGCCGGCGGGATCGAGCGCGACCTCCTCGTGCGCCTCGCGCAGGGCCGCGGCCACCGTCGTCTCACCCGGGTCGACGCGCCCACCGGGGAAGCTCACCTCGCCCCGGTGGGCCCGGAGACCCTGGCTGCGCCGGGTGAGCAGCACCTCGACCTCACCCTCGTGCTCCCAGAACGCGGCGAGCACCGCCGACGGCCGCACCTGGGCCTCGCCCTCGACGGCCGAGGGGGCGCCGACCCGCCCGGCGAACGTGCGCCGCAGGTCGTCGAGGGTGATCCGGCGCTTCTCGGACGGGAGCGTCGCCCACGGCGCCGACCCGCCGGGGCGGTTCGCCGAGGGGCGGGGGATGAGCTGCGGTCCACCCCGCACCTCCCGTCCCGTCACGCGTCGTCGGTGGCGGGCGCCTGGCTGACGAGGACCTCGAGGACCTGCCGCAGGCCGGCGGTCTTCATGTCGGCCATCACCCGGCCGGGCGTCGACTCCCCCTTCTCCCACGCCATCCAGGCGTCGAGCAGCTTCTTCGGGTCGGGCGGGGGGATCTCCATCAGGGCGGCGATCCTACCGAGGGCCCGTCAGGCGGCCCGCCGGTACTTGTTGACCGTGATGGGCATGACGACCACCGCCAGACCCACGATCCAGAGCACCGCGTGGAGCACCGGCGCCGCCGTCTCACCGCCGATCATCAGCGCCCGCAGTGCCTTCGCCATGACCGAGACGGGCTGCACGTCGTTGTAGGCCTGCAGCCAGCCGGGCATCCCCTCGGCCGGCGCGAACGCCGTCGAGGCGAACACCAGCAGGGCGAGGATCGGGAACGACCCGGCCTGCGCCGCCTCCGAGCTCGGTGCGGCCATCCCGATGTAGGCGAAGATGAACGAGAAGGCCACCGAGAAGGCGAGGAGCAGCAGGAGGGCGGCGAGGAAGGCGCCGACGTTCGTGTGGATCCGGAAGCCGACGAGGTAGCCGACGGCGACCATCAGGACGACGACGCCGGAGTTGCGCACGAGGTCCGACAGGGCCCGGCCGGCGAGGACCGCCGACCGCGACATCGGCAGCGACCGGAACCGCTCGATGAGCCCCTTGTGGAGGTCGTCGGCCAGGCCGATGCCGGTGTTCATGGCGCCGAAGGCGACGGTCTGGAGGAACACGCCCGGCATCAGGAAGTCGACGTACGGCAACCCCGGGATGCCCGTGTCGATGGAGCCACCGAACACGTAGCGGAACGTCAGCACGAAGATGATCGGCTGGATCGTGCTGAACATGATGATCTCAGGGGTGCGGCTCATCCCCTTGAGGTTCCGCCACGCGATCGTGAGGGCGTCGGCCACGGCGTAGCCGAGCTTCGACTTCCGCTCGATGAGGGGTGCGACCGCGGGTGCGGTGACGGCGGCCATCAGGTCTCCTCGTCGTCGGTGGCCGAGTGGCCGGTCAGGGACAGGAACACGTCGTCGAGGCTCGGTTCGCGGACCTTGAGCGACGTCGGCGCGAGGCCGGCTTCGTCGAGGCGCCGGACGACGTCCAGCACCGCCGGGCCGCTGTCGAGCACCTTGACCTGCACGCTGCGGCGGTCGTCGCCGAGGTCGGTCGGGCCCACCTCGCCGAGCAGCGACTTCGCCGCGTCGAGGTCGGAGGGGTCGGCCAGCACCACCTCGACGATGGTGTTGCCGAGCTCCCGCTTCAGCTCCGACGCCGTCCCCTGGGCGATGACGCCACCGTGGTCGATCACGACGATGCGGTCGGCCAGGCGGTCCGCCTCCTCGAGGTACTGCGTGGTCAGCAGCAGCGTCGCCCCGTCGGCGACGAGCTCCTCGATCACCGTCCACAGTTCGAGGCGGCCGGCCGGATCCAGACCGGTGGTGGGCTCGTCGAGGAAGAGCACCCGGGGCCGGTGCACGAGCGCGGCGGCGAGGTCGAGGCGGCGGCGCATCCCGCCCGAGTACGTCTTGGCCGGGCGGTCACCGGCGTCGGCGATGCCGAAGCGCTCGAGCAGCTCCCCCGCCCGGGCCACGATGCCGCCCCGGGGCTGGTGGGTGAGGCGACCGACCATGATCAGGTTCTCGCGGCCGGTGAGGTTGTCGTCGACCGCGGCGTACTGCCCGGCGAGGCCGATCCGCTCCCGCACCTCGTCGGATTGGGTGGCCACGTCGAAGCCGAGGATCGTGCCCTTCCCGGCCGAGGGCTTCAGGATCGTGGTCAGCATCCGGACGATCGTCGTCTTGCCGGCGCCGTTCGGCCCCAGCAGGCCGAGCACCGTGCCCTCGGGCACGGCGAGGTCGACCCCGACCACGGCGGCGACGTCGCCGAACCGCTTCTCGAGCCCCTCGGCGAGGATGGCTGGTTGTTCCATGCGCTGCACGTTCGCGCCGATGGTTGAGCAGCGTCAACCATTTATTTGAGTCAAGTCAATGGTTGCCCGTCATCCAGGACCGGGGCATACTGGAGCGGTGACGGACGGCAGGCGCGAGGCGGCGGGGGCGGCGTGGGGCGCGCTCTCCGCCCTGTTCTTCGGCGACGAGATGCACGACCGCTTCCACGACGCGGCCGAGGCGTGCGGGGTGCCCCACCCCGGCGCGTTGAAGGCGATGCTCAACCTCGACCCGGCCGAGCCCCGCTCGATGCGCATGGTCGCCGAGGACCTCCGCTGCGACGCGTCGTACGTGACGTCGCTCGTCGACGACCTCGAGCGCCTCGGCTACGTCGAGCGCCGGGTGTCCCCCTCGGACCGCCGGGTGAAGCTCGTCCACCTCACGCCCGAGGGCGAGGCGGCCAAGGCCCGGGCCCACGACAGCCTGTCGACGCCGCCCAAGGCGCTCGACCGTCTCAGCGACGCCGAGATCCGCTCGCTGGCCCGAATCGCCGCCAAGCTCACCTAGTGTCCCGGAAGGCTGATCATGTGGCGAATTCGGCGGCCAGATTCGCCCCTGGCGGCGTCCTCGGCCTCGCATTCGCTGGGGGAGTCCGTCGGCCTGCGTCCTTGCCAATGACGAATCTGAC
>JACDCH010000329.1 GCA_013694495.1 Acidimicrobiia bacterium
GAGCCCCCAGGCATCGGCCGCAGGGCGACGAAGTCGGCCGAGGACCGCAACGACCGAGCGCAGCGAGGACGACAACACTCGCCGGAACGGAGCGAAGCGAGTGACGGCGAAGAGCTCAGGTGAGGTCGGGCCAGCGCCGCTTGGGCGTGCTCGAGGCCCGGCCCTTGCGGTCGCCGAGGGCCCACACCCGGCGCCAGCTGGCGTCGGCGGGTCCGGCCAGCGACGGGGTCTGGCCGGCGTGCGCACGACGGCGGGCGGCGTACCAGTCGCCGTTCGACTCGTCGGCCAGGGCCTCGATGGCCTGCTCGATCCGGACGGCGAACTCGCGGGCACCCTCGCCGGTGGCGTCGTCGCAGCGCATCGGCGCGCCGAACGTGACGATGGAGCGCCCCGGCTTCGGGCGCTTGTCCCCCTTGGCCAGGATGCGGCCCGTGCCGGCGATGTGGATCGGGACGACGGCGACCCCGGCCCGCTCGGCCAGCCACGCCGCGCCGCCCTTGTGGGGCTGGCCCCAACCGTCGGGGCTGCGGCCGCCCTCGGGGAACAGCACGAGGCTCCACCGGTCGCGCAGGAGCGCCTCGGCCTCGCCGACGCTGCGGCGGCTGATGCCGGTCCGCTCGATGGGGATGGCGTTGAGGGCGAGGGCGGAGGCGGCCGACGACATCCGGTTCGTGAAGAAGTAGTCGGCGGCCGCACCCACGAAGACCCGGTGGCGCCACGGCTCGGGGAGCGACGTGAGGATCAGCGCCGAGTCGATGTGGCTGTGATGGTTGGCCGCGAAGATCAGCGGCGCGACGGGGTCGGCCTCGGCGAGGGCCTCGAGCCGGTCGAGCCCGCGGTGCTCGGGCTTGGCCAGGCCGCCGACAACGGGGTTCAGCACGCCCTCGAGCAGCACGACCCTGGCCCAGCGGGCCGCGGGGCGACGGGCCCACGCCGTGTCGTACTCGGCGCCGACCGGCTTGCGATCGCGCCGGGGCTCGACCGTGGTCGGCGTCGTCGGTGCGCCGTAGGGAAACGGCAACGACGACAGCCGCTGCAGCGCCTTCGGGGTCCTCACCGCAGGCTCCTCACGCCAGACCGTTCCGTGGCGACGGTGGACGTGTCGTAGCGAGTGAGCTCGAAATCTTCACGACACGTCGGCCAGCATGATCGGCGGGACGTGCAGGTGGGTGATCGTGGGCTCGCGGCCGACGTGGTCGCTCGCCATCTCGAGAGCGTCGGCCAGGCTCGACGCCGGCCGGAACCCGAGGCGGCGCACCGCTCGCGGCTCACCGCCGACGACCACGACGTGCGAGCCGCCCCCGAGGTGCTGCAGGGCGTGGCTGCCCCAGTACCACATGTAGAACGGATGGACGCCGTGGTAGGCGTAGCTCGTGCGGTACAGGTGGCGGTACCACTCGTCCTCGGCGAACGACTTCTCGTAGCGGGCCTCGAGCTCGGCCGGATCGGTGGTCTCGGCCAGGCACTGCTCGAAGAAGTCGATGTAACTCGGGTGGTGGACCGGGTTGAACTCCCACGGCGTGGGGTGGGTGAGGATCAGCACGCCGCCCTCCCGCACGAGCGGCCGGCCCCGGTACATGTTGAAGAAGTAGCCGAGCCCGGTGCACATCACGAGCACCGGGTTCATGATCGAGTTCACGTTGTACGGGCAGATGAACGGAAGGCCCATCGTGAGGATGTCGGTCTGGCCCTCGACGTGGACGACGTGCTCCCGCTCGTTCTGGGCGAGCGTCGCCTCGTGTACCGGGTCGACGGCGCCAGCGTGCACCGAGGTCATGCGGTGCGGCGCCCGGATCGAGTGGAAGATCTTGCGGGCCAGCGCAGGCGGCGTGCGGTCGAGCGACTTCTGCGTCGCCACGAACAGCGCCCGATCCCGGCCCTTCCACTCCCACTCGCGCTTCATCAGCACGTCGAACGGCGCCGGGTAGGTGTCGTTGTTGAGCGTCGTCTCGATCTGGAAGATGCGGGGCCCGTCCGCCTTCAGGACCTCGCCCATCCGCCAGTTGCTGTGGTGGAGCTCGGAATGGTGCCGGTCCATGAAGCTCTTGCTGGCCTGCATCGTGGCCACGTTGTGGTGCTGCTTGAGGCTGCGGTAGCCGGCGAGGCCGGTGGCGGTCGACTTCCAGCCGCCGTCCATCGACACGAGGTTCACGTTCACGTACACGAGTAGGTCGGACTGGGCCGCCCGCTTGTTGATCTCCACCAGTTCGCCGTGCTTCGTGGTGCCGATCTCGAGCATCCCGTCGGGGTCCTCGGCGTCGTGGTTGTAGATGCGCCCGGTCGGGGCGAAGGCGTCGTACACCCGGTCGCCCACGGCGTGGCGCAGCTCCTCCTCGGTCATGCGGCGGTGCAGGGCGAGTGCGGCGATGAGGTGGATGTCGTCGACGCCGGCCGCAGCGGCCATGTCGAGCACCGCCTCGATGACCCGCTGCCGGTTGTCGGGGCGCCGCATGGGCGGCAGCGGCAGGGACACGTCGTCGAAGGCGATCGTCAGCTTCATCCCGGCCCGGAGCAGCGCCGGCAGCGGCTCGGACTCGAGCGGGTTCAGCAGCGCGTCGAGGATGGCCTGGTCGGGGTCGCGCAACGCCTCGAGCGGCTCGCAGGGGTAGATGACCCGGCTGCGGTCGGCCGGCAGCCGCTCCAGCCGGAACCCCTCCCCGTTCGAGTAGAGGATCGGCGGCGTCGACTTGTCGACCTCGAGGACGAACCCGGGACGGGGCATCAGAGCCTGTTCCTTTCCTTCTCCGCACGGAGGTCGAAGGCGATCTTGACGCTGCCCCGGCGGCCAGCCTCGGCGGCATGCTGGAGCGCCTCGGCGTAGCGGGCCAGCGGGTACGTGGCCGAGACGAGGCGGCCGAGGTCGAGTGTGCCGACCAGCTCGATGGCGGTGGCGAAGTCGTCGCGGTCGTACGCGTAGCAACCGCGAAGGGCGATCTCGCGGTGCCAGAGCCCAGTGAGGTCGAGGGTGGTGACGCCGGGCATGCCGACCGCGTGCACGGTGCCGCCCGGGCCGACCACGTCGAGCGCCTGCTGCAGCGAGTCGGCCGAGCCGACGCAGTCGACGACCTCGGGCGCGCCGCCAGTGAGGCGGTCGTCGATCACCCACGATCCCGTGCGGCTGCGAAGCACCCGGGGGAGCTCGGCCGGCGCGCACACCGTCGACGCCCCGAGCTCGCGGGCGAGGGCCTTCTGGTGGGGGTGCTTGGCCGCCGCCACCACTGCGATCCCGGGGTGCAGTGCCGCGGCGGCCGCGATGGTGAGCAGGCCGAGCGTGCCCGAGCCGATCACTGCGGCGTCGCCACCGGCCAGCTGCCGGGCGGCGTGCACGGCGCAGGCCATGGGCTCGACGAGGACCGCCTGCTCGTCGGTGAGGCCCTCTGGCACGTCGACGAGCTGGGACTCGTGGGCCACCAGGACCGTTGACCACCCGCCGCCGGTCGACTCGCAGAACCCGGTCTGCAGGCCGGGCTCCAGGTGCCCGAACGCCGTGCGCTCGCAGCGGTTCGGTCGGTCGGCTGCGCACTGGCCGCACACCGGGTCGATGCCCCGAACGACGCAGGTGAGGATCGGCACCAGCACAACCCGCCGGCCGTCGTCGGTGTCGCCGACCACCTCGTGGCCGGGCACGAACGGGAACGACACGATGGGCTCGAAGTAGCGCGACGAGTGCCCGTCGATCGTGGCGAGGTCGGAGCCGCAGATGCCGGCCAGCCGCGGCTTCACCCGCACCCAGCCGGGCCCGGGAAGCTCGGGCGGGTCGACGTCGGCCAGCCGCAGCGGCCCCACCTTCGCCCCCCGTCCCGACCGCACCGCCCCGGCCACCTTGGCGGCGGCGAAGCGGGGGACCGACCGCTCGTAGACCAGCGCCCTCATCGCAACGCCTTCTGGCGGAACGAGGTCGACCGGGTCGCCGGCCCGAAGGGCAGCAACGACCGGGGCCCGCCGGGGGAGCGGGAC
>JACDCH010000401.1 GCA_013694495.1 Acidimicrobiia bacterium
GGGCCCGGGCCCGGGCCACGACCTGGCGGCCCGCTGACGCGACATCGCCCAGGTTGGCGAGCTCGCTCCCGCTGGCGGCGACCAGCACGCCGTCGACCGTCGTGCCCTGGATCACGTCGATCAGGTCCGGCGTGGCCCCGGTGAACACATCGGCCAGGCCAGGCTCGCCGGCGGCGCCGAGGTAGCGGTGGATCATGGGTCGGCGGAAGTCGCAGCCGAGCACGAGCACGCTGCGGCCGGCCTCGGCGAAGCCGGCGGCCAAGTTCGCCACGGTCGTGGTCTTGCCGTCGCCCGGCTCCGGGGAGGTGACGAGCACGACCCGGGGCTCGGCCCCGTCCCCCCCGTCCCGGGGCCGGGATCCGCCGCCGGCGAGCACCAGCGTGGGCATGAGGAGCAGCGATGCCCGCAGGCTCCGGTACGACTCCGTGAGCGCCGACGCCGGTTCGGTGATCGTCACGATCTCGTGCTCGCCGCCCGTGACCGCGTCGGGGATCTCGGCCACGACGGGGAGCCCGAACGCCTCCTCGACCTGCTCCCGGGTGTAGAGGCGGGGATCGACGCGCTCCACGAGGAGGATCGCCCCCGCCCCCAGCAGCAGCCCCAGGACGAACCCGATGGCAGCCCGCGCAGGCCGGCTCCGGGGCGCCTCGAACCCGCCGTCCGCCGGCGCCGCCAGGTCGGCGTCGGCGGGCTCGAGCACCAGATACCCCGCCGACGGCGCCGGTTGGTTCGCCAACGACTCCTGGGTGGTGAGCGCCGTGCCGTACTGCGTGAGCTTGGCGTCGCGCCGCGCGACCAGCAGCTCCGTCGGTTCCTCGCCGTCCTCGGCCTCCCTGATCTCGCGCTGCAGGTCGTCGATGTCGGACTGCAGGCGCTCGACATCGGCCGTCGCGTTGCTGATCGCGTCCTGGGTCTGGGCCTGGGCCTGCTCGCCGAGGTAGGCGAGGGTCTCCTCCACGACGGCGTTGGCGAGGGCGGCCGCCGCCTCGGGCGAGTCGCCGGTGGCCGTGATCGTCATCGTGCCCACGGCCTCGTCGAGCTCGAACTCGAGGCCGCGGGCGAGGACCAAGGGGTTGCCCTGGAAGTCGACCCGGTCGGCGACCCGGCGGGGGACCTCGCCGGTCTTCATGAACAGCTGCACCGTGGCCAGAGCCTGGGGGGCGGCGGCCTGCGCATCGCGCACGACGGTGGTGTCGGCCCGGTAGCGCACGATCTCGGCGCCGTTGTCGCCCGGGGCGGTCACCCACGCTGCGGTCGCGGCGATCAGGACGGATGCCACGAGGAGCCGCCACCGCCGGCGGAGAAGTCTGAGGTACTCGATCGGCTCCACGTCAGCGGCCGATCGTACCGGCGGCCCGGGCGGCGACCGGGTGCACGCCGGCCGCGGTCACAGCACCTCGACGTCGGCGTCGTGGTCGATGTGCCGGGTGGCGTTGCGGGCGTCGAACACGAACGAGGCGTGCTCGAGGATCCCCGGGAGGTCGTAGGCGCGATGGGGAGTGAGGAGCAGGACGGCGTCGGCCGAGGCAAGGGCGCGGTCGTCGAGGCGGGCCCGGCGCAGCCGGAGCCCTTTCTGGTCGACCCGGGCCACGTAGGGGTCGTGGAACCGGACGTCGGCGCCCCGGGCCGCGAGGTGGGCCAGCACGTGCACGGCGGCCGACTCCCGGATGTCGCCCACGTCGGGCTTGTAGGTGACCCCCAGGGCCAGCACGTGGGCGCCCTGCACCGCGATGCCCCGGCGGTTGAGGGCGTCGCCGATGCGCCGGGCGACGTAGTCGGGCATCTGGTCGTTGACGTCGGCCGCGAGCTCCACGAGCCGGAAGGGACGGCCGGTGTCGCGCCGGGTCTGCCAGGTGAGGTAGGCGGGATCGAGGGGGATGCAGTGGCCACCGACCCCTGGTCCCGGTTCGAAGCGCTGGAAGCCGAACGGCTTCGTGGCCGCCGCGTCGATGACCTCCCAGGTATCGATGCCCTGGTCCGCGCACAGCTGGGCGAGCTCGTTCACCAGCGCGATGTTGACCATGCGGTAGGTGTTCTCCAACAGCTTCGCCAGCTCGGCGGCACGACAACTCGACACCCGGTGGACCTCTTCGACGAGGTGGCCGTAGAACGCGGCAGCAGCATCGCCAGCGGCCTCGGTGTGGCCGCCGACCACCCTCGGCACCGCCGCGAACCCGAAGTCGGTGTCACCCGGGTTGACCCGCTCGGGCGAGTAGGCGAGGAGGAAGTCGCGGCCGGAGCGCAGACCTCCGGCTTCCAGCAGGGGGCAGACGAGCTGTTCGGTGGTGCCCGGGTAGGTCGTCGACTCGAGCACGACGAGGGTGGCGGGGTGCAAGCGCTCGCCCACGGACCGGGCGGCCGCCTCGACCGCGGAGAGGTCGGGCCGGTGGTCGACGAGCGGCGTGGGCACGCAGATGAGGACGACATCGGCGCCAGACACGGCGTCGAAGTCGGTCGCGAACGAAAGGCGACCGCTCACCACGCCGGCCCTGAACGCCGGCTTCGAGACCCCGGCGACGACGCAGCGGCCCCGGGCGAGGGCCCGCACCCGGTCCTCGTCGCGGTCGATCGCGGTCACGGCGAAGCCGGCCACGGCCGCGGCAGCGGCCACGGACAGGCCTACGTAACCGGCACCGACGACCGCGACCCGGCCTTCACCCGCCGTCAGCCGCGCCTGAAGGGTGCTGCCCCGAGCCACGTTCGAATCCGACGTCAGCGGGACTGGTCGAGGGCGACCGGGTTGGTCTCGGGCGGCGCCGAGACCAGCGAGAAGAGCAGGTCGCGGACCTCGTCATCGCGGGCATGGAGGGCCAGGCGATGGAGCCGGTCCGCTCCGGTCGACAGGACGGCGACATCGACGGGTTGCGCATCGAGGCGCGAGATCGAGGGATGCAGCGTCGGCATGAGGGCCTCGGCCTCCGTGTGGAGCTCCTCGTTGAGCTTCTCGCCCGGCCGCGTACCCGTCACCAGGATCTCGATGTCGGCGCCGACTCGGCGGCCGGAGAGGCGGATCATGCGCTCCGCCAGGTCGTAGATGCGCACCGGCTGGCCCATGTCGAGCACGAAGACGTCTCCGCCGGTCGCCAGGACCATCGCCTGGAGCACCAGCTGCACCGCCTCCTCGATCGACATGAAGTACCGGGTCATGCGGCGATCGGTGACCGTCACCGGCCCGCCGGTTGCGATCTGGCGCATGAACGTCGGGATCACGCTGCCCCGGCTGCCCAGCACGTTGCCGAACCGCACGGAACACCAGCGCGCGTCCTCGGGTGCGGACGTGAGCACCAGCTGCTCGCCGATGCGCTTCGACGCTCCCATCACGCTCGACGGCTCCACGGCCTTGTCGGTGGAGATGAAGACCAGCCGGGACACGCCGCTCTCACGGCAGGCCTCGAGCACGTTCTGCGTGCCCACCACGTTGGTGGCGACGGCCTCACAGGGGTGCGCCTCGAGGAGGGGGACGTGCTTGTGGGCGGCGGCGTGGAAGACGATCTCGGGCCGGTGCTCGCGGAACACCCGCTGCATGCGGTCGCGGCTGCGGACGTCGGCCAGCACCTGCACGACCGGTGTGGCGATCGTGCCGGCGACATCGTGGAGGTGGGTCTCGTCGTGGTCGAGGAGCAGAAGCGCCGCGGGCTCGCAGCCCGCCACCTGGCGGGCGATCTCGGATCCGATCGAACCACCGGCCCCCGTGATGAGCACGCGGCGCCCGTGGAGGAGCTGGCGGACGGCGTCGAGGTCCGTGACCACCTCGGTGCGCCCGAGGAGGTCGTCGATGTTGACGTCGCGCATGTCGCGGAGCGAGATGCCGGCACTGATCCGCCGCTGCATGTCCGGGACGATCTTGAGGCTGATCCCCGCGGCCTCGGCTGCCCGGGAGGCCGACTGCACCACTTCCGTCGTCACGGAGCTCATGGCCAGGACCGCCTGGTGGGCGTCGGCCGCCTTGGCCACCTCGGGCAGTCGGGCGATGTCACCGCGAACCACGAGGCCCATGACCGATCGGCCATGCAACCGGGGGTCGGGGTCGAGCACCGCCACCGGCCGGAAGCCCATCTGCGGGTGCCGCAACATCTCGCCGATCAAGGCGGCGCCGGCGTCCCGTCCACCGATGACCACGACGCGGAGCCCGCTGACCTCCTCGCGGGTCCGACGGAAGGAGAAGAGACGGCTCTGGAACCGCACCGCACCGCAGAGGAACAAGCCCAGGCCGGTGCCGAAGACCACCACAGACAGCGGCGCCGAGTAGTCCGTTCGGACCAGTTCGAGGGTGAGCAGCACACCGCCGGCCGAGGCGCCGGCTCCGATCAGGCGCTGGGCCTCCTTCATCGACGCGTGACGCCAGACGTGGCCGTAGAGCCCCCACGCCTTGAACGAGAGGATGCAGCACGCCAGCGCGAAAGGCAGGAACCCTCGGAAGTCGCGCCAGTGGCTGGCCGGCACCGCTCCGTCGAACCGCAGCAGGAGCGTGATCGCGTAGGCGGACGCCAGGAGGACCGCGTCGAGCGCGCCCAGCGCCAGGTCCGACCGCATCCGGACCGCGGCCTTGGCGAGGCGCGTCCACGCCGGCGTGCCGCTCATCGGTGTTCCGCTGCCGATCGGCCCTTCACCACTGCTCGCTCCGCCCCGCTGCCCCCGGAAAATGGTGGCTGACCCAAGGTAGCGCCACTGTGCGTGGCCGTCCATGGGCCGGACAGCCCCGTGCCCTACCGTCGCACCGATGACCGTCGCCGATGACCTCACGGACGGTCCACCGCCCGAGTTGCGCTTTCGGCGGCGCGTCAGCCTGGTCGCGTCGATCCGGGCGGTTTGGGCGGTTCGTGAGCTCGTGCGAACCCTGGCCGAGAGAGATCTCCGGGCCCGATACAAGCAGGCCGTGCTCGGCTTCGCCTGGGCGGTGGTGCCGACGATCGCCAGCGTCGTCCTGTTCACCGTGCTCTTCGACCGCGTCGCCGAGATCGACACCGGCGGAGCCACGTATGCCCTCTTCGCCTACTTCGGGGTCCTGACGTGGAGCTTCTTCTCGAACTGCGTCAACATCGGCGGGAACAGCCTCGTCGGCAACGTCGCCATCCTCAACAAGGTGGCGTGCCCCCGCGAGGTTTTCCCGCTCACCGCGGTCGTCACCGCGTCGGTCGACTGGCTGGTCGCCGCGGTCACCGGGGTGCTGCTCTTCCTCGTGCTGGCCGAAGCCCCCCACGTCCAGGTGCTCTGGCTCCCCGTCTACCTGGCCCTGCAGCTCACCTTCACCATCGGCGTCGTGCTCCTCCTCTCCTCGGTGATCGTGTTCCTCCGCGACCTGCGCCACGCCCTCCCCCTGCTGCTCCAGCTCGGGCTGTTCGCCACGCCGGTGGTCTGGAACCTCCGGTCGATACAAGGCGGCGGCCGGGTGGCGTATGCGGCCTTCAACCCGCTGGGCACCGTCATCGACGGCCTCCGGAGCACGGCCCTGCTCGGCCATTCGCCGGACTGGCAGCTGGTGGGCGTGTCGACCGTCACCAGCGTCACGCTCCTGTTCTTCTCGTATTGGGTGTTCAAGCGACTCGAGCCGGGGATCGCCGATGTCGCCTGACGGCATCGTCGCGGCCGAGCACGTCTGGAAGCGGTTCCGCTCCGATCGCACCCGAGCGCTGCTGCGGGACCACTACCTCCGGTTCACGTCCCGCCTCCGGGGCGAGACCGCCGGCTGGCGGTGGGCGCTGCGCGACATCGACGTCAGGATCGAACCCGGCGAGGCGGTCGGGCTCGTCGGCGCCAACGGCTCGGGGAAGTCCACCCTGCTCAAGATCCTGACCGGGGTGATGTACCCCTACGCGGGGCGCGTCACCGTCACCGGGAGGGTGGGCGCCCTCATCGAGGTCCGCGCCGGGGTGCACCCGGATCTGACCGGGCGGGAGAACACCTACCTCTTCGGTTCGCTCCTGGGGCTATCCAGGGCCGACGTCACCCGACGGTTCGACGACATCGTGGCGTTCGCCGAGCTCGAGGACGCCATCGACCGCCAGGTCAAGTTCTTCTCGAGCGGGATGCAGATGCGGCTCGGTTTCGCGGTGGCCGCCTTCCTCGAACCCGACGTGCTGCTGGTCGACGAGGTCCTCGCCGTCGGCGACGCCGCGTTCCAGCAGAAGTGCCTCGACCGGATGCGCGGGGTCCTCGCTGAGGGGACGACCCTGGTGTTCGTGTCCCACGACCTCGAGGCGGTCGAGGCCGCCTGCAGAACGGGGATCTGGCTCGACCGGGGCGAGGTCGCGGTGCAGGGCCCGATTCGCGAGGTGCTCGGGGCCTACCGGTCTCGGGTCGAGGAGGAGGCCTCCACCGACGACTCGTCCGGACCGGTGCACCTGGTCTCGACGACGGCCGAAGGTGCGACCGGCGGACCGCTGCGGAGCGGCAAGCCGGCAGCCCTCGCCTTCGAGCTCCGCACCGAGATGCCGCTGCAGGGCACCTTCCACGTCGGCATCAGCGAGGGCACGGCGACGCCGATGTTCACGATCCAGACAGAGGTGGACCTCGGCACCCCCGGCGAGCATCGCGTGGCCTGCGAGGTGTCCAGCCTTCCGCTCCCCCGCGGCCGCTTCTTCGCCTGGGTGGGCCTCTTCGACGCCGACGGCCGCGACCTGCTCGGCTGGCGACCAGCCACCGCGTTCGAGGTCGACGGCCCCGACCTGCTGGCCGCGCCCACCGCGGTGGTGCGCAGGGCGCCGCTGCTCATCGAGAGCGCCTGGGCGCTCGACGACGAGCCGCTCGATCGTTGAGGGTCCGGTAGCGCTCGGCGAGGGTGGTCGCCACCCTCCGGATGTCGAACCGGTCGGCCGTGGCGGCCGACCCGGCAGCGAGGCGCCGGCGAAGCCCGGCATCCGCCGCGACCGCGGCGAGCGCGGCGGCCAGCGCGGAGAAGTCGCCCGGCGCCACCAGCAGGCCGTTCGCACCGTCCTCGACGACGTCGGGGATGGCGCCGACCGCAGTCGTCACGATCGGCAGGCCCATCGCCATCGCCTCCATCACGGCCACCGGCAGACCCTCGTAGTGCGAGGCGAGGGTGAAGAC
>JACDCH010000417.1 GCA_013694495.1 Acidimicrobiia bacterium
TCCGTGCGCATGTGGGGCCAGCGTTCGGCGGCGGCCGCCGGGGTGAGCACCTCGTGGCGGGCCCCGCAGGCCCGCAGCGCCTCCGCGGTCGCCTCGATCGCCGCCAGGTCGCCGTGGTCGACGGCGCCGGTGACCTCCAGCAGCGTCCGGCCGGCCTCGGCCTCGAGCTCCCGCCAGAGCGGCAGGGCCGCCTGGGCCAGCCGCACGTAGGTGGGGTCCGGGTAGGCGAAGCGGAAGATCCGGGTGGCGCCGTGGCTGCTGCCCCGGGCGTGGCCCCGGTCGAACTGCTCGACCACGACGACGTGACGGCCCCGCCGGGCCAGCCACCACGCGGTCGACGCACCCACCGCCCCAGCGCCCACCACCACTGCGTCGACGCGCTGCACCCCGGGAGTCTGACCGGCCCCGACCCCACCGCTACCGTCTGGCGTCGCCATGGCCGTGTTCCTCGTCCGCCACGGCGTCGCCCTCGGCCGCTCGGCCTGGCCCGACGCCGACCAGCTCCGGCCCCTCTCGAAGCGGGGCCAGCGGCAGTCGGCGGGGCTCGTCGAGGTCCTGGCGGGCGAGCCGATCCAGCGCGTGCTCACGAGCCGCGCCGTCCGCTGCCGCGACACCGTCCGGCCCCTCGCCCGGAAGCTCGGCCTCGACGTGCGCGACCACGACTCGCTCTACGAGGGCGAGACGGCGGCCGCGTTGGACCTCGCCACCGAGGTGGCGCGGAAGAAGGGCGACAGCGCCCTCTGCTCCCACGGCGACGTGATCCCCGAGGTGCTGCGCCGGCTCGAGCGCCTCGGGCTCGAGCTGCCGTCCGACGCCGAGTGCGCCAAGGGCTCGGTGTGGCGCCTCGACTGGGACGGCGACCGCTTCATCCACGCCCGCTACCTCCCCCCGACCGACTAGTGGTCCCGCTCGTGGGTTCGTCGGTGTATTCGGCGAGCACTGAGCGTCGCTCGCAAGGACGCAGGCAGCAGGCTGGGACCCGCCCAGTCAAGGGCCGAGGACGCAGCGAGCGGCGTTCAGGGCCGTTGAATACCCGGCATGACTTGCGAGCGGGACCACGAGCCGCGTCGGTCGCGCGCCGCCGTCGCGCGGGCCGGAAACCGGGTCCGTGTCAAGGCGCCGAAGGCGCTGGGGGTCGGGGGGCGGAGCCCCCAAGCATCGGTCGCAGGGCGACGAAGTCGGCCGAGGACCGAAACAGCCCGAGCGAAGCGAGGCTCGAGACCTCAGCGGTAGGCGGCGGCCTGGATGCCGTAGAGCTCGGCGTAGCGCCCGTCGTGGGCCATGAGCTCGTCGTGGGTGCCGTGCTCGATCACCTTCGCCCCGTCGAGCACGATGATCCGGTCGGCCATGCGCACCGTCGAGAACCGGTGCGACACGAGCACGGTGATGCGTCCGTCGCCCACGCCGTCGGGTGCCTGGGCGGCGGCGGCGAACCGCTCGAAGAGGGCGTGCTCGGTCTCGGCGTCGAGGGCGGCGGTGGGCTCGTCGAGCACCAGCAGGAGCGGGCGATCCCGCATGAAGCCGCGGGCGAGGGCCACCTTCTGCCACTGCCCGAACGACATCTCGACGCCATCGGGCCACGTCGGGCCCAGCTGGGTGTCGAGGCCCTGGACGAGGCGCTCCACCACGTCGCCGGCGCCGCCGCGCACCACGGCGGTCTCGACCGCGGGCCGCTCCTCGATGCGGGGGAGGTCGCCCACGCCGACGCTGTGGCCGGCCGCCAGCTCGAAGCGGAAGAAGTCCTGGAAGGCCCCGGCCAGGCGGTCGCGCCACGCCTCGGCCGGGAAGCGCCCGAGGTCGACGCCGTCGACGGTGATGGTGCCCGCCGTCGGCTCGTAGAAGCGGCACAGCAGCTTGACCAGCGTCGACTTGCCGGCGCCGTTCTCGCCGACGACGGCCACGACCGAGCCGGCCGGGAGCGTGAGGTCCACGTCGTCGAGCACCAGGCGGTCCGTGCCGGGATACGAGAACGAGACGGACTCGAAGCGGATGGCGTCGGTGATGCGCTCGGGCACGGGTCGGTCGGCCCGTTCGCGGTTGGCTGCGGCGTAGTCCTCGAGCCAGGCGAGCTTCCGGGCTGCGTCGAGCCAGAAGCCCTGCAGGAAGTTGGCCTCCGTGGCCGCCTGCCCCACGTAGCTGCTGAGCCGGCTGCCGGCGGCCAGGACGAGCAGGACGTCGCCGGCCGATGCGTCGGCGCCCCTGGCGACGAACACGACCGAGCCCACGTACGCCAGCCCGAAGATCGCCCAGGTGGCCGATTGCACGGTGGCGGAGCGCCAGCGGGCGCGCGACAGCGGCCGGTACCAGCGGTCCCATGCCGCTCGCCGGTCGACCCGCAACCGAGCTTCGACCTGGGCGACGCGCACCTCCTTGCCCGGCGCCGCCGTCGTGGCCAGCGTGAACAGGTGGCGGGCCAGGCGGTTGTGCGACGCGCCGGCCTCCTGCACCCGTCGCTCGACCTTGGACGCCCAGCCCGACGCCACCACCGTCGGCACCGCGGCCACGGCGAGCAGCACGAGCGCCGGGTGCACCGACGCCAGCAACGCGATGGTGAGCACGAGGCGGAGCACGGCTCCTGCCGTCGAGAACAGCGACATGTAGATGTGGTTCAGCGTGAAGACCTGGTCGCGCAGGACGGCGAGCCGGTCGAGGTGGTCGGGCCGCTCGTGGTGCTCGATGCCACCGACGGACGCCTGTAGGTGGGCCACGTGGGCCTCGATGGTGACGGTCGAGCGGTCGGCGAAGCGGCGGTTGGCCCGCTCGCCGATCGTCTTGAGGAGCCAGCTCAGCGTGGCCAGCACGCCCAGGACCAGCGCGGCGACGACCATCGCGCTGCGGTCGCTGTCCTCCACGGCGCCGGCCAGCACCGAGAGGCCGATGGCGAAGAGCGCGTCGGGGATGGCGGCCCCGACGGTGGTGGCGAAGGCGAGCACGAGCAGCAGCGGCTCGGCCCGCCAGCCGAGCTTCAACGACCGCCACATCGCCTGGCGCCCGGGCGGCAGGTCGTCAGTCAAGGGCGACGACATCGGCGTCCTCCTCCCCCACGTCCGTGTCGTCGCCGAAGCGCGACGCCTGCAGGTCGAACATGCGCCGGTAGCGGCCGTCGAGGGCCATGAGCTCCTGGTGCGAGCCGAGCTCGACCACCCTGCCGGCGTCGAGCACGCAGATGCGGTCGGCGTGGCGGACCGTGGAGAACCGGTGCGACACGAGGATGGTGGTGCTGTGCCGGGCGGCGGCGAGCACTCGCTCGAACACCTCGGCCTCGCCCCGGACGTCGAGCTGGGCGGTGGGCTCGTCGAGGATGACGACGCCGGCGCCGAGCTCGATGGCGCACAGGGCCCGGGCCAGCGCCACCCGCTGCCACTGGCCGCCGGACAGGTCGGTGCCGCCCTCGTAGCCCTTGGCCAGGATCGTGTCGAGGGTCGCCAGCGAGGAAGCGCCGGCGCCGGCGAGGGCGGCGAGCACGGCGTCGTCGGGCGCGCCGAGCGGTGCGATGTTGTCGCGCAGCGGGAGGTCGTAGCGGACGAAGTCCTGGAAGACGGCGGTGACCCGGGCCCGCCAGGCGGCCAGGTCGAGGTCGCGGAGGTCGACCCCATCGACCTCGACCGCGCCGCTGACGGGGTCGTGCAGCCGGCACAGGAGCTTGGCCAGTGTCGTCTTCCCGGCGCCGTTCTGGCCGACGATGGCGAGCGACGTCCCGGCCTGAATGGTGAGGTCGAAACCGTCGAGGACGCGGGACTCGGCGCCCGGGTAGGCGAAGGAGACGTCGCGGAAGCGGATCTCGCGAGCGGGCATGCCGCCCGCGTCGCCTTCGGCCCGCTGCTCGAGCGCGCCGGACGGGGCCATGGCCTCGCGCAGCTTGAGCACCGCGACCACCGGCTGGGCCGAGATGGGCAGGGCCCAGTTCAGGCCGCCGAACGCCAGCGCGCTGACGCCCAACGCGACCTGCGCGAAGGCGACGACCGAGCCGAGCCCGAGCCGGCCGTCCGCGACCGAGTCGGCCAGCGACCAGAACACGAGCGCGTTCGCCGCCAGGACGATGACGAGGGCCCACCGGATCGGCCGCTCGTGGAGCCGGGTCGCCTCCCAGCGCAGGTCGACCAGCCGGCGGCGGCGGTCGGCGAAGCGGTCGACGGTCCAGCCGGCCAGGCCGAACAGTCGCATCTCCTTGGCCGCCGGCGGGTCGACCGCCAGGCGGTACGTGTAGTCGGCGTGGCGCTGGGCGAGGTTCACCTCGTCGGTCTGCCGGTTACGCCAGATGGAGCTCTCCCGGAGCAGCCAGTGCGTCGAGCCCCACGCCCCGGCCAGCAGGGGCGGGGCCCACCAGGCGTAGCCGAACAGGACGGCGGCCGACGCGATCCCGACGACGATCTCCGCGAGCCCGCCGGCGATGAAGCCCATCGACACTGACAGCGGCGGGCCCGAGATGCCGAGGTCGAAGTCCCGGGCCATCGTGAGGTCGTCGACGAGGTCGCCGTGCTCGAGGTGGGCGATCCCGGGCGGTCCGAGCGTGGCCTCCATCAGCCGGTCGTTCAGCCAGGCCCCGGTGCGGTCGCCCAGGTTCGAGCCGACCTCGGCGTGGAGGGGGGCGAGGATCTGGAGCAGCACGAAGACCACCCCGACGGCGACGAGCGGCCCATCGAGGGCAGCGCCCCGCTCGACGGCCCCCACGAGCGCGCCCATCGACACCGCCAGCGCGGCCGGCAGGACCCCCCGCAGGAGCAGCAGAACCCACCAGGCGTAGGCCAGCCGCCGGTCGACCTGCGGGAGCACCCCGAAGAAGCGCACCTCGGGGCGGGCGCGGAGGCGGGCGAGCACAACCGCATCATCGTCCAGCAGGGCTGCCCTCCGACGCCCCGGATGTCGAGCTCAGGAGAGGGCGACGGCGAGGGCGATGGCCAGCAGGACGACGAGCACAGAGAGCGCGACCAGCGCGCCGCGACGCGTCGTCCGCTCGCTCAACGGGCTGAAGTCGGCGGCGGCGGCGGCCGCGGCGTCGTCGGCGGCGAGGCTGCGCCGCAGCTGCGTGCGGAGGGGGCGCGGGAGATCGGCCGCGCTCGTGTAGGTCCGGCCGTCGACGGTCGCCGCGAACGTTGTCTCGGTGATCATGCGCGTCGACGGCCGCCCGAGCGCCTTGCGCTGGAACACATCGGGCGTCCCGTCGCGGTCGGCGTCGGCCAGGGCGAAGGTGCCGAGGAGGAGGCGCTTCTGTTCGGCCGGGACCTCGGCCCACGAACCGTACGTCCGGCCGCTCACCGTGATGTGCACCTGCTGGTCGGCCATGGCCCGACGCTACGGCAGGGTCAGCCGGCGGCGACCCCACGCTCCACGAGCTCGACCAGCGGGGTCAGCGCGGCGGGGATGTCGACGCCGTCGAGCCGGGCGAGCTCGGTGGCCGCCTCGTCGACCCGACCGGTGCGCTCGAGCAGCACGGCGAGGTACACCCTGGCCTCGACGTCGCCCGGATCGATCTCGAGGGCGCGGCCGATGAACGTCTCGCCGGCCTCGAACAGCTGCGCGCTGCCGCCGCCCGAGATCCCGCTCTGGATGGCGAACAGCCCGAACTGCGTCCAACCGTCCGGATCCTGCGGGTTGGCCTCGGTGTAGGCGCTGAAGCAGTCGATCGCCTCGGCGCCCGTGAGGGTCGTGCATCCGGCCAGCTCCTCGGGCAGGGGCTCGGCGGCGGCGCCTTCGTCGACGGCCGCTGTGGGTCCGCCGCCGGACAC
>JACDCH010000421.1 GCA_013694495.1 Acidimicrobiia bacterium
ACCGCCGCCGTCGGCACCAGCTCCACCGCGCGGCCGTCGACCGAGAAGGCGCCCGGCTCGTTGCGCACCTTGCGGGCCACGCCCCGCCGGTCCTCGACCAGCAGCACCGCGCCGGCCAGCGACCGCACCCGCAGCGGCGCCTTCGTCGCCCGCTGCACGATCACGAGCCCGGGCGTCGCCGCCACCCGGGGCAGCGGCGCGGCCGGCGCCCGCCGAGGCCCGTCCAGGTCGATCGGCCCCGACAGGATCCCGTCGTTCACCCCCCAACCATGACGCAACTGGGGGCAGCCAGGCGGACATGCCCCGGATGGCTGCACCTAGTTCGAGGTCTGGTGGGGGGACGAGAACCCGCCGGCGGCGGCGTCACCCCGCCCTGACGGTCCGCCGGGCTCGTGGTCCCGCTCGTGGGTTCGTCGGTGTATTCGGCGTTCAGGGCCGTTGAATACCCGGCATGACTTGCGAGCGGGACCACTAGCACTAGCGGCCCTGGAAGGTCGGCGGCCGCTTCTCCAGGAACGAGCCGATCCCCTCGGCGAAGTCCTTGGTGCCGAACAGCTGCACCACCTGGAGCAGGACGTGGTGGGTGTGGCTCGAGAAGTCCTCGGTGAGCCCGTGGCGGTAGAGGCGCTTCATCGACTGCACGGCCAGCGGCGCGTTGGCGGCGATCTCGTCGGCCCACTCCCGGGCCGTGGCGGGGAGGTCGGCGTCGGGGACGACGAGGTTGACGAGCCCGAGCCGCGCCGACTCCTCGGCGTCGAGGTCGCGGCCGAGGAAGCCGATCTCGCACGCCTTGGCCCACCCGACGAGGCGGGGCAGATACCAGGTGCCGCCCGACTCGGGCACCACGCCCCGCTTGGCGAAGCCGGGCAGGAGCTTGGCCGACGAGGCCAGCAACCGCAGGTCGCAGCCGAGGGCGAGGTCGAGGCCGTAGCCGGCCGCCGCCCCGTTGATGGCGGCGATGACCGGCGTGTCCATCTCGTGGAGCACGACGGTGGGCAGGTCGCGCGTGTTGCCGAGCCCGCCCCCGCCCATGTCGGAGCCCGAGCCGCCGATGCCGGTGCCGGCGGCGGCGTCCTGGAGGTCGAGGCCCGAGCAGAACCCCTTGCCCGCCCCGGTGAGCACGACGCAGCGGACGCCCCGGTCGCGCTCGGCGGTCGTCAGGTGCTCGGTGATCAGCGTGAGCATCCGCACCGAGATGGCGTTGCGCCGGTGCGGGCGGTTGAGGGTGAGCGTGGCGACGTGGCCCTCGACGTCGTACAGGCAGGGGGTGTCGTCGGAGGCGGCGGTGTCGGTCACGAGGCGGATCGTAGGGACGGGATCGCCGGGAGAGGGCCGTATCCTCGTCCTTCTATGTCAGCCGTCGAGACCGATACCGAAACCGACGAGCGCACGATCACGATCACCGATCGCGCCCACGCCCAGATCCTCGAGCTGCGGGCGGTGGAGGACGACGGCGACGGACTGGGCCTGCGCATCGAGGTGACGGGCGTCAAGGGCGCCGACTTCACCTACGACCTCGCCTTCGAGCCGGTGGCCGAGGCGGCCGACGACGACCACCGCTTCGACGACCGCGGGCTCACCGTGGTGATCCCGGCCGAGAGCGTGCCCAACCTGCGGGGCGCCACCCTCGACCTGCCCAGCGCGTCGAGCCAGGGCGGCCTCGTGCTGCGCAACCCGAACCGGCCCAGCACCCCCCAGCTCGGTGCGCCCATGGACCTGAAGGGCACGACCGAGGAGAAGGTGCGCCAGCTGCTGGCCGAGCAGGTCAACCCGGCGCTCGCCGCCCACGGCGGGTTCGCCAGCCTCATCCGCATCGAGGGCTCGGCGGCCCACATCTCGATGGGTGGCGGCTGCCAGGGGTGCGCCGTGTCGGCCATGACGCTGCGCGACGGCATCGAGGCGGCCATCCTCGCCAACATCCCCGAGATCACCGAGGTGGTCGACACCACCGACCACGACGCCGGCGAGAACCCCTTCTACTCGTAGCTCGGCAGTCGCGGACGGTGTCGACGCGAGGCGGAGGCTCCGCGCCTTGATCCCCTGTGGGAACGACGATCCACGGCCCGCCGCCATCGGCGCGTGGTCGAGCCCGATCTGGCTGGTGGCCCTGACGAGGACGGCACCGCCGTCGACACAAGCGGCGCCGTGATCCGGCTGTCGCAGCACGGCGGGATCCAGCTCGTCGCCTGGTGACAGAGCGACGGGGGGCCGGGCGCTCTGCGCCCGGC
>JACDCH010000425.1 GCA_013694495.1 Acidimicrobiia bacterium
GTGCACGCCGGCCACGCCGACGTCGGTGAGCCGGCCCGGCGACACGCCGTGGGCGATGAGCACCGCGGCGCACTCGTCGGCGACCGGCAGGTCGGCGGTGCCGGCGCAGGCGATCACCACCCGCTCCGGCCGGGGTGCGGCCCGCCGCCACACGAGCGTGGATCCGACCCGGTCACCGGCCGGGTTCGCCCCCAGCGCCGTGTCGGCCTGCTCGTCCGTCACCCGGGTGACGACGACCGGCCCGGTCCCCCCGGCCAGCAGCTCGCCGACGATCGCCGCCACCTGGGCCGCCGTCTTGCCCGGTCCGTACACGGCCTCGCCGAGGCCCTGGCGCAGGGCCCGGTGGTGGTCGACCCGGGCGAAGCCGAGATCGGCCCAGGGCAGGCGGCGCAGCTGGGCGACCGCGTCGTCGGGGTGCACGGCGCCCGACGACACGTCGTCGAGCAGGCGCTGGAGGGTGGCGTCGTCCATCGGCGGAGCGGGTGGGATTCGAACCCACGGACCCTTGCGGGTCGACGGTTTTCAAGACCGTTGCCTTCGTCCACTCGGCCACCGCTCCGCCCGCGATCCTGCCACGGTGCCGGTCGGGCCTCCGCTCGGAGCAGTCGGCGCGGCGTGCGCCGCCGATCGCGCCCGCGCAACAGTCGGCGACGCCCGGCGCCCGAACCACACCCTTCGTGAGGTGCTGTGGACGGAACGTGGGAACCTAACCGTCCTTGCGCTCGTCGCGACTGGACCTCGACGTTCATCCACCCTGCGTCGACGTCGCCGCCAGCGCGCCGGCCGCGACGAAAGCCCGTCGCCCCCGTGGACGTGGGGTCGTGAACGGAAGGTCGGCGGTGCCGAGCCGCGGGTTGTCAAACCGCCTGCGTCTCTCAGGCCCCGATGCGCCCCTGGAGGCTCGCTGGTGGGGGGTCACGGCGCCGGGTCGTGGAGCTCGGACGGGTAGGTGATGTCGATCTCGCCGATGGCCTTGGCGAAGTCCGAGGTGTTGTTCGTGATGAACCGGTCGGCGCCGGCGGCGACCGCGGTGGCGAGGTGGACGGCGTCGGCGGCGCGCAGGCCGTACGACGCGCCGAGCGACGCGGCGAGATGCGCCGTGGCTTCGTCGGTCGGGCGTAGGTCGAGTCGGCCGAGGAGCGCGCCGAGGGCGTCGAGCTCGTCGGTCGCGCCCTCGCGGAACGGTTTCGTGAGGAGCTCGGGGATGAGGAGCACCGAGCCGGTCCCGGCGATCTCGCCGGTTGCGGCCGGCGGTTCGACCGGGAACAGGGCGCGGACCCGCCGCCCGAGCGGGTGGTCGGGGACGGCCGCGTAGATCAGCGCGTCGGCGTCGAACGCGTCCACCGATCAGCGTCCTGCTCGGGCTGCTCGCACGTCTTCGACGAGCTGGTCGGCCCGATCGTTGGCCAGGGCGGGTCCGTCGTCGAGTGGGCGGGAGCGGCCGGTCTCGAGGAGCTCGCGGAGTCGTGCGGCCGCGGCGAGCGCCTCGTCGGCCCGCCGGGCCCGCAGGATGTCGGGACGTACGACGACGGCCACAGCTGTGCCGTTGCGGGTGATCGTCACCTCTTCGCCGGCAAGCACCCGGTCGAGGATCTCGGGCAGCGCGGCGCGAGCTTCGGTGACGGACATCGTGGCCATCGGTAGATGGTACAGAACTGTACAGAGGTGTACCGATGAGGCGCGGCGCCCTCAGACTCTTCATCGGCCCCCACTCGGGGTCGCTCACTACAGTGTCGGCAGGGAGAGGTGCCAGAGCCAGGTCGATCGGGCCTCACTGCTAATGAGGTGTGCTGTAACAGGCACCGCGGGTTCAAATCCCGCCCTCTCCGCCATCCGGGGCCGTGGTCGACGACCACGGCCCCGTCTCGCGGCCCGGTGCCGACATCGTCGATCTGCTGGCGATCGCGAGCGCATGTGACCTAGTTCACGAGGTTCGTGTTGCATTTCCATGACGAACGCGACGAAGGTGTTGCGAATTGAGACATACGGATCCGTGCCGGGTCGGTCTGCCCGCCCCTCGCCTGCTGGTCTTCGGATCGCTGGGCAGCGGCGAGCACTCCCACGATCGACCCGCAGGTGGGCATGCGACTGCGTGCCGGCTGTCCCCCCCCGCTCCCGATCTTCTCGGCGCGCGCCCAGGGACCGGCTCCCCGAACGAAGGGAACGAAGTGCACCCAAGTACGACTGGTCGGAGGCTGGTGAAGGGCGGGTCGGCGATCCTCGGCGGGCTGCTGTTCGGAACGGTGGTCGCCACCGCGACGACCACCGCCGGCACCGTCGAGGCGACGGTCGCCTCGGCTGCCTCCGAGGTCGGCACCCTGGGTGGTGTCCTTCGTCCCCTGGCCGCCGGTCAGGCGGTCGTCGTCGACCTCGTCGACATCGCCGGCGCGGCCGCGGCCGGGCCG
>JACDCH010000428.1 GCA_013694495.1 Acidimicrobiia bacterium
CCTTCGGGGTGTGGCGGTCGGTGCCGCCCTGGGCGCGTGTGCCTTTCGGCGTGACGCGACCGGTGGACTGGGAGCGCTTCTTGGCAGGCATGCGGATCCTCTCGGGGGATCGGGGCCGGGCCGGAGCGCGGGCGCCGGCGCGGGTGACGCGGGAAGGGCAGTCGGCCGCCGCTCGGCACAGGTGCCGGCAGGCGGTCCGAGGGACGGGAGCGGGGCTGGGCCTCGTCGCCACCGTCGTCAGCACGCCGGGGCGTGCCGCTCGTCAAACGCGCATGCCGGCACCGTACGGGCGCCGGCGACGGGAGCCCAACGATTTTCCCGGAGGCGGACGACTGGTAGCGGGACCGACGTGGGAGAGTGCTCCTCCGCGCCAAGGGGGTCAGCGATGAAGCAGCTTTCGGGTCTCGATGCGTCGTTCCTCTACATGGAGACCGACTCGCAGTTCGGCCACGTGTCGAGCCTGTCCATCTACGAGCGGCCACCGGGCGACGACGCCTACCAACCGCTGGCAGCGTGGCGGGCCCAGATCGAGCGCCGCCTCCACCTGCTGGAGCCGCTGCGCCGCAAGCTGCGCAACGTCCCGATGGGCCTCGACCACCCGTTCTGGATCGACGACGCCGACTTCGACCTCGACTTCCACGTCCGCCACACGGCCGTGCCGCCGCCGGGCGGCGACGAGCAGGTGGCCGACCTCGTGGCCCGCATCGTGGGCCGGCCCCTCGACCGCACCCGGCCGCTGTGGGAGAGCTACGTCATCGAGGGCCTGCCCGACGACCGCTTCGGCATCCTCACCAAGGTCCACCACGCCACCATCGACGGGGCGGCCGGGGCTGAGCTCCTCGTCCTCATGCTCGACGGTGATCCGGCCGGCGACGACGTCCCGGCGCCGGAGGACGACTGGCAGCCACAGCCCGAACCGAGCGACCGGGAGGTGCTGGTCCAGGCGGCCGGGTCGCTGATCCGCAAGCCGGGCCGCGCCGTGCTGCTCGCCACCCGCACCGCCCGCGACATCGGCAAGGCCACCCGCAACCCCGTGATGGTCGCCGCCGCCAACCAGGTGCGCGACGGCCTGCGGGGCCCGTTGGGGGCGGTCCTGAACATCGGCCGCGAGCGCTCGCCGGAGGGAGAGACCCGCGGGCCCCTGCCGTCGGGCGCCCCCCGCACGCCGTTCAACGCGGCCATCACGGCCCACCGCCGCTTCGCCTTCCGCTCCACGTCACTCGACACGGTCAAGGCCATCAAGAACGCGCTGGGTGCCACCGTCAACGACGTCGTCATGGCGGTCTGCGCCGGCGGGCTGCGCACCTGGCTCGAGGAGCACGACGCCCTGCCCGACGCTCCCCTCGTCGCCATGGTCCCGGTGTCGATCCGCAGCGGCCAGGAGACCGAGAAGTGGACGAACCGGGTGTCGAGCATCTTCGCCGCCCTCCCCACCGACGAGCCCGACCCGGTCGTCCGTGTGCAGCGGGTGCACGAGTCGATGGTCGGCGCCAAGGAGCTCTTCGACGCGGTGCCGGCCGAGGCGCTCACCGACTTCGCCCAGTTCCCGCCGCCGGCGGTGTTCGCCAGGGCGATGCGCACCGCCACCCGGCTCACTGCGACGCGGTTCTCGTCGCCGGTGAACATCGTGATCTCCAACGTTCCCGGCCCCCGCACGCCGCTGTACTCCGCCGGGGCCCGGCTCGCCCACTACTACCCGGTGTCGACCATCGTCGACGGGCAGGGCCTGAACATCACGGTGCAGAGCTACCTCGACACGCTCGACTTCGGGCTCGTCGCCTGCCGTGAGCTCGTGCCCGACCTGTGGAGCATGATCGACGGGATCATCGAGGACCTGCGGGCGCTGGGGAAGGCCGCCGGGGTCGACGTCTCCTAGTAGCAGGGGCGGCAGCGCGAAGTTGGTGGGGCGCGCCGATCGCGGGTAGAAACCCGACCTACTTGGTCGTGATTCGAACCGGAGCCGCATGCCCGCCAACGACGATCTCCTGGGGCCGAACGCCTACGCCACCTCGGTCCCGAAGGGCGGGCTGCCCCTCCCGCCCGCCCGCAAGGTGGCGGTCCTCGCCTGCATGGACTCCCGCTTCGACCCGGCCAAGGTCTTCGGGTTCGCCGACGGCGACGCCCACGTGATCCGCAACGCCGGCGGCGTCGCCACCGACGACGCCATCCGCTCGATCATGATCTCCCAGCGCGTCCTCGGGACCGAGACGATCCTGCTCCTGCACCACACGAACTGCGGGCAGGAGACGTACACCGACGACGAGATGAAGGACGAGGTCCAGGCCGAGACCGGCATCCGGCCGCCCTTCGCCATGGAGGCGTTCCCCGACGCGGAGGAGGACGTGCGCCAGACCCGGGCCCGGCTCCAGGCCAGCCCGTTCATCCCCAACAAGGACGACATCCGGGGCTTCATCTTCGAGGTCGAGACGGGCAAGCTGCGAGAGGTCGTCTGATGCCCGTCGAGCTGACGCCGCTGACCGGCACGATCGGCTCGGCGGTGCGGGGCGTCCGCCTGGCCGACGCCGTCGAAGGGGCCACGGTCGCTGCGCTGCGCGCCACGCTCGTCGACCGCAAGGTGCTCGTGTTCCCGGGCCAGCACCTCGACCCGGACGAGCTCGTGCGGGCCGGCCGGCTCTTCGGCGAGCTCACCCCGGCCCACCCCGTGCTTCCGCCGCTCGACGGCGCGCACCCCGAGGTGCTCGAGATCGACGCCACCCGCTCCCGCACCGACCCGCGCTACCGCGACGAGTACGAGCAGGACACCTGGCACACGGACGTCTCGTTCATGGCCGACCCGCCCCTCGGCTCGCTGCTGGCCGGCGTCGTGATCCCGCCGGCCGGCGGCGACACCGCCTTCGTCGACCTCCAGGCCGCCTATGCCTCGCTGAGCGCGCCGGTTCAGGTGCTCGTCGATGGGCTCCGAGCCGAGCACGACGGCCGCAAGGAGTTCGACGGCTTCCTGCGCGACAACCCCGAGGGCGGCGTGTGGGGCGGCCGGCGCTTCACCGTGCTCGAGCCCGTCGTCCACCCGGTCGTGCGGGTGCACCCGGAGTCGGGCCGTCGGGGCCTGTTCGTGAACCCCACGTTCACCACGAGGATCGTCGGCCTGTCGCGCCTCGAGTCGGCCGGGCTGCTCGACCTCCTGTACCGCCATGCCACCGCAGCCGAGCACACGTTCCGCCACCGCTGGGCCGAGGGCGACGTGGTCGTGTGGGACAACCGGTCGACGATGCACCTCGGCGTGCGCGACTACGGCGACCACCACCGCGTGCTGCACCGCGTCACGGTGCGGGGCGACGTGCCGGTGGGGGTCGTGCCGGCCGCGGCCGTGCACGCCGCCGGCTGGTCACCGTGCCGCGGCCCGCTCCCGCCCCCACAGGTCGTTGCAGCGCTCGCACACCTCGGCGGGGATGACGCCGAGGCGCATCAGCACCGCGAACGCCCTGCACCCGAGGCATAGCGCGAACGCCGACTCGAGGAACGCCGCCCCGGCGAGGAGGCTGAGCACGACCTCGGCCGCGCCCCACTGGTCGAACCCGAACGTGAGGACGGCGGCTGTGACCGAGAACGCCACACCGACGCCCTGCGCGAACCGCTTGGGCGGCCCCGGGACGAGGCGGGGCTCGGCCCGGAGGCGGGGCGTGACGACGCGGGTGACGAGTTGTCCCAGCGGGCTGAGCGTCGGGCCGGTCAGGACGCGGGCCACGAAGCCGTAGGCGATGACGAGCGTCGCCCACCGCAGGTCGAACGCGATCGAGGCGACGGCCATGGCGACGACGCCGCCGGCGACCAGCCGGGCCGACACCTCGTTCACCGGATCGGGGAACGAGAACAGGCCATCGCGCGCTGCCGCCGCCTCTGGATCCGACAAAGCCGACCGCATAGATCGACTTTCTATCCGCTCCGGTCCTGGGCGGCAACGCCGTCGCGGGTCCGCTCCTACGCTCGCCCAGGATGACCGACCTCGACGGGGAGGCGTGGCGAGCCCTCGGGGCCGACGGCTCGGATGCCGGCGCCGTCGTGGCCGTGGCCGAGAGGCGCCGGGTCGACGGCCGAGCGCTGCTCGTGGGGATCACCGGCGGCGTCGGCGCCGGGAAGAGCACGATGGCCGAGGCGGTCGTCGCCCATTCGCCGGGCGGGGTCGTGGTCGGGACGGACGGGTTCCTCCTCGACAACGCCGCCCTCGAGGCCGCCGGCCTGGCGGCCCGCAAGGGCTTCCCCGAGAGCGTTGACGTCGCCGCCCTCGGATCGTTCCTGGCCGCCGTCGCCGCCGGCGGAGCGGACGCCGTCGCCCCCGTCTATTCGCACCTGGCCTACGACATCGACCCGGCCCGCACGATCGACGCCGCCGGCGCGCCCACGGTCGTGCTCGAGGGGCTGCACCTCGGCCACGCCGCGCTGGCCGCCCGGTCCCACCTCGACCTGCTCGTCCACCTCGACGCCGCCGACGCCGACCTGGAGCGCTGGTACCTCGAGCGCTTCCGCCAGCTGCGCACCGCCGCCGCCGCCGACGAGACGGCGTTCCTGCACCCCGCCACGCAGGCCATGGACGGCGACACCCTCGACGGTCTGGCCCTCGCCGTCTGGCGCGACGTCAACCTCGTCCTCCTCCACGACGTCGTCCGCCCGGCGGCGGACGCGGCCGACGTCGTCCTCCACCTCACCCCCGACCACACCGTGCGGCGCGCCGACCTCCGGTGATGCATCCGCCGGGCCGGAAGCCTGGCGCCTGCGACCGGCTCCTTCAGCGGCGGCGGCGGGAGGCGGCGCGGGTGGCGGCGCCGGCGGCGGC
>JACDCH010000434.1 GCA_013694495.1 Acidimicrobiia bacterium
GGGTGGGGCTGCGGCCCGGCCGCGCTCGATGCCCGGCTGCCACCACACCGGCCGGGGGAACCAGCGCCGGAGCGGGGCCGGCGGGTGGAAGGGCCGCCAGTCGCCCTCGGGCTGGGCCAGGCGGTCGGCCAGGGCGAACAGGACCGCAGGGTTCCAGCCCAGGCCGCTGTGGCTGCCCCTGACCTCGATGTTCTCCCGCTGCGGGCCCTCGTCGTCGATGCAGAGGTGCCAGCGGACGACGCCGTCGGTGCGGCTGTAGATGGCCGTGGTCGGCACCGGGACGGCCGGCCGGTCGCCCTCGGGCACCCACGTCGCCCTGGCCTCCTCCATCAGCTCCTTGCCGAAGAGGCGGTCGACGAGCGGAGAGAGCGCGCTGCGGTCGTGGGGCGAGATGCGGAAGGGGCTCCCGAGGGAGATCACCTGGCGGACCTTGTCGGGGTGGGCCCGGGCCAGCTCCCTGGCGTAGATGCCGCCCAGGCTCCAGCCCACGAGCGTGATGGGGCGCTGGTGGCGGGCGTGGACCTCGAGGAGGCGGGCCTCGACGCCGGCCACCCGGTCGGGCGTGGGGCCGAGGTTCAGCCCGAGGCGCCAGCCGTGGACCCAGTAGCCCCAGCCCCGCACGGTGGACCGGAGGGCGACGGTGGAGCGGTCGCCGGCGGTGAACCCGGGCAGGACGAGCACCGGGTGGCGGTCGCCCCGGCCCAGCCGGCGCAGCACGGGCGAGGCGGCGGCGAAGGCGCCGAGCTCGAAGAGGGCCCGCTGCTCGAGGAAGGCGAGCGACGCCGACGGGGCCCGAACGGCCCGGGTACGAATCGGACCGTCGGTCGCGCCTGGACCGCTGTTCGCTGCCATCCCTGGCCCGCTCCTCGCTGGACATCCGTGCGGGGGCCGACCATAATCCCGCCCCCGGTCGGGGGGATCGCAGGCTGGTCCGGCGAGGCCTCCGCCCAGAACGCCCAGACCTCGCGCACCGAGAGGTGAACGACCCCCCATGAACCTCATCTGGCGCCAGAACGCCGCCTGCCAGGGACTCGACCCGGAGATCTTCTACCCGGCCACCGACGACGAGTCGGACGCGGCGAAGCGCGTGTGCTGCCAGTGCGCCGTGCAGGAGACCTGCCTGGAGCACGCCCTCGGTTCCCGGGAGCGCGACGGTGTGTGGGGCGGCGCCACCGAGAAGGAGCGCAGGCGGATCATCCGCCAGCGCCGCCGGTCGGCCTAGCCCCCTGGGCGGGAGTCGGGGGGGTCAGAGCACCCGCAGGACCTCGGCGGGGTCGTCGACCCGCTCGGCCCACGCCGCCGCCACCTCCGCGCGGCGCAGCAGCGCCCCCGCCCAGTCCAGGGCGACCGCCCAGTCCAGGGCGAGGAGGAGTGCCGCCGCCTCGGGCCGTCCGGCCGCGCCGTCGATCATCGGGCGATCGTAGGCTCGCCTACGCTCCGCGGCGGTGGGTGCGACGCTCGAGGACCTCGGTGGGTGGGCGGCGGTGCTGGGGCCGCTGACGCAGCGCCAGGACCTCCCGGCCGACCACGCCAGGGCGGCCATGGCCGAGATCCTGGCGGGGGCGGCCACGCCCGCCCAGATCGCCGGGTTCATCGTGGCCCTGCGCATGAAGGGCGAGACCGTCGACGAGCTCGTCGGGCTGCTCGACGCCATGGCCGCGGCGGGGGAGCGCGTCGTGCTGCCCGACCTCGCCGGCGTCATCGACATCGTCGGCACCGGTGGCGACCGCAGCCACTCGGTGAACGTGTCGACGATGGCCGCAGTGGTCGCCGCCGGCGCCGGGGTGAAGGTGTGCAAGCACGGCAACCGCGCCGCCTCGTCGCGCAGCGGCGCGGCCGACGTGCTCGAGGCGCTCGGCGTGAAGCTCGAGCTGTCGCCTGACGACGTCGCCCGCTGCGTGGCCGAGGCCGGCATCGGGTTCTGCTTCGCGCCCCGCTTCCACCCCGCCATGCGCCACGCCGTCCCCACCCGTCGCGAGCTCGGCGTGCCCACCGTGTTCAACGTGCTCGGGCCGATGTCGAACCCCGCCGGCGTGCGCTGCCAGGTGCTGGGCGTCGCCGACGCCTCCATGGCCGAGAAGATGGTGCGGGTGCTGGCCGCCCGCGGGGCCGAGCGGGTCCTCGTCGTCCACGGCGACGACGGGCTCGACGAGCTGACGACCACCACGACGTCGAGCGTCGTGGCCTTGGCGGGCGGCGACGTCACCCGCTTCGCCGTCGACCCCGAGGCGCTCGGCTTCCCGCTGGTGGCCCCCGCCGACCTCGTCGGCGGCGACGCCGCCGCCAACGCCGACGTCGCCCGGCGCGTGTTCGCGGGCAAGCCCGGCCCGGCC
>JACDCH010000439.1 GCA_013694495.1 Acidimicrobiia bacterium
GCCGCCGCCGCCGAGCCGGAGCGCTTCGGCCGCATCGTGCTGGCCGGGGTCGGCGCCAACCTGTTCCGCCACGACGACTCGATGCTGGCGGTCGCCGACGCCCTCGACGCGGGCGACGCCGGCCAGCCCGTCGCCCGCTACTTCCTCGACCACGCGGCGCGGTCCGGCACCGACCCGAAGGCGCTGGCCCGCCTGCTGCGCGAGCACCGCCCGGAGGTGACGGCCGAGAACTACGCCCGGCTCACGATGCCGGCCCTGGTCGTGATCGGCAGCGAGGACTTCGCCGGTCCCGGCGACCCGCTGGTCGAGGCCCTGCCCGACGCGAAGCTCGTGACGCTCAGGGGCGTCGACCACTTCTCGACGCCGAAGAACTTCGGCTTCCTCGACGCGGCGCTCGAGTTCGTCGGCGCGGCCTGACCGTGCCCGGCGCCACCGACGCCCGCGCCGGCGCCCTGCCCCAGCCGTCGCGCCACGGCGACGCCCGCCTCGGTACCGAGATCCTCCTCATCCGCCACGGCGAGTCGGCGCCGGTCGTACCGGGCACGCCGGAGAGCTTCGACCCGCCGTTGTCGTCCACCGGCGTCGTGCAGGCGCTTGCCCTGGCCACCCGCCTCGAGGGCCGCCCTCTCGACGCCGTCTACACCAGCACCATGGCCCGCGCCATGCAGACCGGCGAGCCGCTGACCGACGAGCGGGGGCTCGAGATCGTGACCCGCGACGACCTCCGCGAGGTGTTCCTCGGCGACTGGGAGGGCGGCGAGTTCCGCCGCCGGGCGGCCATCGGCGACCCAGCTTTCCTCGCCTTCGTGGCGTCGGGGCGGTGGGGTTCCATCCCCGGCGCAGAGCGCGACGAGGACCTCCAGGCCCGCATGCGCGACGCGCTGATCGGCATCGCCGCCGCCCACCCCGGGGGGTCCGTCGCGGTCGTCAGCCACGGTGGCGCCATCAACGCCTGGCTGGCCCAGCACACCGGTGCGCGGCGCGGGATGCTGGCCGTCATCGACAACACGTCGGTCACGACGCTGCGCACCGACGGCGAGCGCTGGAGCGTGCTCGGCGTCAACGACCAGCACCACCTCGGCGACCCGTTACTGGCGTGAGCGCGTGAGCGAGCACGAAGTGCGAGCGAACCATGTCACCGGTCACCAATGACTCAGCCCTCGACGTTCGTGCTCGGCGTCGACCTCGACGGCGTGTGCGCCGACTACACCGCCGCCTTCGCCGCCGTCGTGGCCGAGGCCAAGGGCTGCGAGGTCGCGGCCCTGCCGGCCGACCGGTCGTGGGACTTCGGGGAGTGGGCGCTCGACGACCTCGGTGGCTTCGAGCACCTGCACCGCCAGGCCGTGCTCGAGCAGCGGATGTTCCGGGACATGCCCATGATCGACGGCTGCGCCGAGGTCCTCTGGCGCCTCTCGGACGCCGGCGTGTGGATCCGGATCATCACCCACCGCCTCGTCGTGCACTGGGGCCACCAGATCGCCGTGGCCGACACCGTGGCCTGGCTCGACGCGAACAACATCCCGTACCGCGACCTGTGCTTCCTCGGCCGCAAGCCCGAGGTGGAGGCCGACCTCTATGTCGACGACGCTCCTCACAACGTCGAGGCGCTCCGGGCCCACGGCAACGAGGTGCTCGTGTTCGACCAGCCCTACAACCACGCCGTCGCCGCGCCCAGGGTGCGCACGTGGGCCGACATCGAGGAGGCCACCCTGGCCCGGATGGTGGCAGCCGGCATCGCCGTGCACCCGCCGCTGCCCATCCCGGGGCAGGACGACGACCGCCTCCGGCGCGCCGCACCGTCGCCCCTCGACGGCTGAGCGACGGCTGAGCGACGGCTGAGCGACGGCTCCTGAGGTACAACAACTACCCGATGAGCGACTTCCCGCCGCCCCCGCCGCCCGACCCGGTCCCGCCGACCACGCCGTCGGGCTACCCACCGCCCACATCGCCCGCGCCACCGCCGCCGCCCGTCGACGCCCCGCCGAGCTACCTCCCGCCCCCGCCGTCGGCCCCGTCGTACCCACCGCCGCCGGGCTACGGCTACCAGCAGGGCTACGGCTACGCCGGCAGCGCCGCCCCCCGCAACAACAGCCTCGCCATCGCCTCGCTCGTGTGCGGGATCGTCGGGGTCCTCATCTTCGCCATCATCCTCGGCCCGCTGGCCGTCGTGTTCGGTCTCGTCGCCATCAGCCAGATCAACAAGTCGAACGGCACGCAGAAGGGCAAGGGGATGGCCATCGCCGGGGTCGTCCTCGGCCCGATCGCCGTGATCCTCTGGCTCGTCGTCCTCAACTCGCTCATCGACTCGGGCGCCATCTGACCTCCCTCGTTCTTCGGCAGGAGCGTCTCGACCGCCGAGACCGTGATGCCGAAGAACGAGGGGTTCTACGAGAGGAGGCGCAGGCCGCTGGGGGCGACGGAGCGGTCGACGGAGGTGAGCTCCACCTCGAAGCGGGTGAGATGGGCAGGGAAGACGTGCTCGGAGAGGAGCACCGCCACCCGATCGGCCGACCAGGTGACCCGCTCGCACACCAGTGCGGGCGAGCCGGCGGGGACGCCGAGCACGTCGGCATCGGCCTCGCTCAGCGCGTCGGCAGCGATGGTCTGGGTGGCCGCCACCAGGTCGACGTCGAGCAGGTCGTGGAACGTCTCGCGCTCGACGTCGGCCAGCGACAGGTGCGCCGCCAGCCGCGATGGGCACCACACGGTCACCCGGGCGAAGGGCACCCCGTCGACGAGGTTCATCCGCCGCACCTCCAGCACCCGGTCGGCGCCGAGCACCTTGCGGACGTGGGCCCGGGCCCCGGTGAAGCGGAAGTCGAGCACCCGGCGCTCGGAGCGCCGCCCCGATTCGGTCAGCTGGGCCTCGATCGTGCCCAACCGCCCGAGCGACTGGGCCACCGGCGCAGCGGCCACGAACCACCCGTAGCCCTGGCGCGAATCGACCAGGCCCTCGTCGCGGAGCAGCTCGAGCGCCCTCCGGACCGTCACCCGGCTGGCGCCGTAGTCTCGCCCGAGGTCGGTCTCCGAGGGGAACAGCCGCCCGGCGCCCGGATCGCCCCCGGCCACCAGGGTGCGGAGCGCAGCCGCGATCTGCTGGTAGCGGGTCTCTCTCACTTGTCCTATAGTTGTCTACAACAAGTCTGAACGCAAGGGGAGCAGCATGGCCGTCACCGCATCCACGCCGATCGAGCTCGTCCAGGGCGTCTACGGCCGGCTCTCGGAGCGGGTGGCCCGCGGGCGGGAGCGCCTCGGTCACCCCCTCACCTTCACCGAGAAGGTCCTGCTCAACCACCTCCGCGACTCGGACGACGCAGCCTTCGAGCGGGGCGTGAGCTACACCGACTACGACCCCGACCGGGTCGCCATGCAGGACGCCACCGCCCAGATGGCGCTGCTGCAGTTCATGACAGCCGGGCTCGACGGGGCCGCGGTGCCGTCCACTGTGCACTGCGACCACCTGATCCTGGCCAAGGCCGGCGCCGACATCGACCTGAAGTTCGCCCTCGACATCAACAGCGAGGTCTACGAGTTCCTGCGCTCGGTGTCGGCCAAGTACGGCATCGGGTTCTGGAAGCCGGGCTCGGGGATCATCCACCAGGTCGTGCTCGAGAACTACGCCTTCCCGGGCGGCATGATGATCGGCACCGACAGCCACACGCCGAACGCCGGCGGCCTGGGCATGGTGGCCATCGGCGTGGGCGGCGCCGACGCGGTCGATGTCATGACCGGCTTCCCGTTCAACGTCCGCCAGCCCCGCGTCATCGGCGTGCACCTCACCGGGGAGCTCTCCGGCTGGTCGTCGCCCAAGGACGTGATCCTCGAGGTCGCCCGCATCCTCACCGTCAAGGGCGGCACCGGCGCCATCGTCGAGTACTTCGGGCCCGGTGCCGACAGCATCTCGGCCACCGGCAAGGGGACCATCTGCAACATGGGGGCCGAGATCGGCGCCACCACGTCGATCTTCGCCTACGACGCGAACATGGCCGCCTACCTGAAGTCCACCGGCCGGGAGGCCATCGCCGACGCGGCCGACGCCGTGGCCGCCGACCTCCGCCACGACCCCGAGGTCGAGGCCGACCCCGAGCGCTACTTCGACCGCGTCATCGAGATCGACCTGAACACCCTGGCGCCGCTCATCAACGGCCCCGACACCCCCGACCTGGCCCACTCCGTCGCGGAGGTGGGGTCGTGGGCCGCGGCCAACGGCGTGCCCGTCGAGATCGCCTCGGCGCTGGTCGGGTCGTGCACGAACTCGAGCTACGAGGACATCACCCGGGCCGCCTCCATCGCCCGGCAGGCCTCGGCTCGCGGGCTCAAGGCCCGCACCCAGCTGCTCATCACGCCCGGCTCGGAGCAGGTGCGGGCCACGATCGAGCGCGACGGCCTCCTGGCCGACCTCGAGGCCATCGGCGGCGAGGTGCTGGCCAACGCCTGCGGGCCCTGCATCGGCCAGTGGGAGCGCACCGACCTCGACCCGGCCAAGGTCAACACGATCGTCAACTCGTACAACCGCAACTTCCCGAAGCGCAACGACGGCAACGCCAACACCAAGGCCTTCGTCACGTCCCCGGACATGGTGATCGCCTACGCGCTGGCCGGCACCCTCGACTTCAACCCCCTCACCGACGAGCTGACCAACGACGCCGGCGAGCGGGTGACGCTCGACCCGCCGGTCGGCGAGGACCTCCCGGCCCGGGGCTTCGATCCCGGCGAGTCGGGGTTCCTGGCCCCGCCCGAGGACCGCACGGCCGAGGTCGAGGTGCTCGTCGCCCCCGACTCCGACCGCCTCCAGCGGCTCGAGCCCTTCCCCGCCTGGGACGGCAACGACTACGTCGAGCTGCCCCTCCTCCTCAAGGCCAAGGGCAAGTGCACCACCGACCACATCTCCGCCGCCGGCAAGTGGCTGAAGTACCGGGGACACCTCGAGAACATCTCCGGCAACCTCTTCCTCGGCGTGGTCAACGCCTTCGGCGACCAGACCGGGGCGGCGGGCGGGAGCCAGTACGAGGCGGGCCACGGCAAGGACCCCCTCGACGGCGAGACCCGCAGCTACCCCGACATCGCCAAGCACCTCCACCAGTCCGGCGTGCGGTGGGTGGCGGTGGGCGACGAGAACTACGGCGAGGGCTCGAGCCGGGAGCACGCCGCCATGGAACCCCGCTTCCGCAACGGCGTGGCCGTCATCGTGCGGAGCTTCGCTCGCATCCACGAGACGAACCTGAAGAAGCAGGGCATGCTGCCGCTCACGTTCGCCGACCCGGCCACCTATGACGAGATCGGCGAGGACGACCGCATCTCCATCACCGGCCTGGCCGCGCTGGCCCCGGACACGCCAGTGCGCTGCACCCTGCACAAGGCCGACGGGTCGACCGTGGCCTTCGAGACGCACCACACCTTCAGCCCCGACCAGATCGGGTGGTTCAAGGCCGGGTCCGCCCTCAACATCATCCGGGCCCGCGGCGCCGGCGGCTGACAACCGGTGGCGGCCGTCACGGTCGACGACCCTCCTCGCGCTGCTGGCCGGCGGCGCGCCGCCGCGGTGGGTCCGCCCGTCGGGTGATTCCGGGCGGTCGCCGCCGGAGGGATCAACAAGCCGGGAACCCTTCCGACCTACCCTCCGTTCCCTGCCCGGCCGGCGTCGCCGGCGAGCGAATCGACGTAGGAGCGAGGACCGGACGGAATGAAGACATCGAAGCTGCGGGCGGTCGTCGCCCTCGCCACCCTGCTCGGGCTCGTGGCCGCCTGCTCGAGCGACAGCGGGAACAACGCCGCCGACGGCTCGCGCGAAACGGCCGCCGAAGGCCCGAACCAGTCGCCGACCACCTTCGCCCCGATCGACGGTGACGCCCTGACCGCGGCCGAGGCGTTCCTCGACGGCTGGGACCGCCTCGACGAGGAGGGCCGGGCCAGCCTGACCCCGAGCCGCGCAACGGAGGGGCGGGGCGTCACCCACGTCCACTTCGAGCAGGCGTTCGACGGCACCCCGGTGCGCGGCGCGCAGGTCGTGGTCCACGTCGCCGCCGACGGCTCCGTGCTCGGCGCCAACAGCGCCTACACCGACGCCCGGCCCGAGCCCGGCGTCGAGCAGCAGGTCGACGAGGCCGAGGCCACCGACACCGCGTCGAAGGTGGCGCCCGGCGATGTGACCGAGACCGTGAGCGCCCGGGTGGTGTGGCTGCCCGACGGCGACACGCTGCGGCTCGGCTGGTCGGTCGTCCAGGCCACCGACGCGGGCGGCTACCAGGTGTGGGTCGACGCCGTCTCCGGTGAGGTGGCCGACGCCCGCTCCCTGCGCATCGAGGAGCACGCCGGCCCCACCGCGGTCGCCGCGCCGGCCCGGGTCGCCCAGGAGGCTGGCGGCTGCGAGCTCGACGACGACGACGCCCCGGCGGCGTGCGTGTTCCCGACCAACGCCTTCTTCGCCAGCGGCGGCGAGGCCGATCCCGACCCCGACGACACCGACGACCTGTTGGTGGAGGTGCCGCTTCTCGGCCTCGACGACCCCGAGTCGGGCCGCCTGGTCGGGGAGTTCGTCGACGTCGAGCCCAACGCCGCCCCGATCGAGCCGGTCGTCGAGGACGACGGCCTGTGGTCGCAGGGCCGGGGCGAGGACGGCTTCGAGGCGGCCATGGCCTACTTCTGGGTCGACCGCACGCAGCGCCTCTTCCAGGAGCTCGGCATCGACGACGCCCGCAACGAGAGCTTCCCCGTCGTCCCCATCGATCCGGACGTCGAGAACAACGCGTTCTACGACGGCGCCGACCAGATCATCCACCTCGGCGTCGGCCCCGACGACGGCATCAACGAGGGCGAGGACGCCGACGGCATCATCCACGAGTACGGCCACGCCGTGCTCGACCAGCAGGTCCCCGGCCTCCTCCTGCGCAACGGCGACGGCGGCGCCTACCACGAGGCGTTCGGCGACATCCTCACCTTCCTCACCACCCTCGAGTTCCGGCCCACCGACGCCGCCTGCCTGTTCCACTGGACCGACCAGGTGTGCCTGCGGCGCATGGACGGCGACAGCGTCTACCCCGACGACCTCGTGGGCCAGGTCCACACGGACGGCGGGATCATGACCGGCGCCGTCTTCGACATCACGACCGCGCTGCTCGACGAGGCCGGGCTCACCCTCGACGACTGCGTCGGCACCGAGGACTGCGACGAGGTCCGCAACCAGGTGCTCACGGCCGTGCTCGAGGGCCACCGCTTCCTCGCCGGCAACGAGTCCCTGCCCGAGATCGCCGCGGCCATCGAGCAGGCCAACGAGGTCGGCTTCGACGGCGAGGGCGCCGAGGCGTTCGCCGCCGGCTTCGCCGAGCACGGCCTCGACACGGGCAGCGGCAACACCTTCGACCCCGATGGCGCGTCCGACGGCGAGGTGCCGGCCGTCGCCGTGGCCGCCGACATCTCGCACTCGTTCCGGGGCGACCTGCGCATCGAGCTGCGGGTGGTCGACGCCGACTTCGAGCCGCTGTGCGACCCGATCACGCTCCTCGAGCCCGACGGCTCCGACGGGGACGACGACGTCGAGCTCGCGATCGACGTGTCCGACTCGCTCTGCGCCCGGTTCGCGCCGCCGAGCGAGGACGCCCAGTGGGAGCTGTTCGTGCTCGACACGGCCGACGCCGACACCGGCCAGGTGGACTCGTTCCAGGTGTTCGTCGAGGGTGAGCCCTTCCTCGCCACCGGGGTCCCCGCCCCCATCGCCGACAACGACCCGTCGGGTACGGCGGTCATCGTGAACGCGTCGGGCAGCGACGTCGACCAGGAGGGCACGCAACCCGTCGAGGAGGGCGCCGAGCCGGGCGCGCCTTTCGCATCGGTCGAGATCTCCCACACGTTCGTCGGCGACCTCTTCCTGCGGGCGGGCGTCGCCGACGCAACCGGCACCGTCCTCTGCACGGTCCCGGTCCTCGAGCCCGACCCGACCGACGACTCGTCCGAGGGCGTCTCCGGCAACATCGACATGGCCGACTGCGCCGAGTTCTTCCCACCCTCGGCCGAGCGACGTTGGTTCGTCGAGGTGGTGGACTACGCCGCGGTCGACGAGGGGACGATCGACGCCTTCAGCGTGTCGGCCTCGCCCGGTGTGGTCGTCGCCGACGCCGACGACGCCCTCCCGGTCACCATCCCCGATGCCGACCCGGACGGCGTGGTGGTCCTGATCCCGTAGGGCGCCGCGGGCGGGGTTGCGGCGGCGGTCGGCGACCGCCACCCCGAAGTTCGTCGTGGGGGCCGAGCCGCGGCGTACGGTGAGGGGCGATGGGATGGGTTCGCCGGATCGCCACCGCGGCCGCGGCCGGCGTGCTGCTGGTGACCGGCGGGGCGCCCCCGGCCCGGGCCGGGTCCGTGACCGAGGTGGTCGAGGC
>JACDCH010000454.1 GCA_013694495.1 Acidimicrobiia bacterium
GGCCCGCTCCGACTCCCGCCCCGCAGGTCCCGCCGCAGCAGTGGGCTCCGCCCCAGCCCGCGGCCTACGCCCCGCCCCCCCACGATGCGGCGCCGCCGGCGGCGCAGTACGCAGCGCCGGCGTCGCAGTACGCCCCCCAGTACGCGCCGTCGTCGGCACCGGTCGGGTGGGCGCCGGGCATGGTGCAGGTGTCGTACAACGCCCCCACCGAGCAGGTCCCGAAGTTCAAGTGGTTCTACGCCGTGTTCACGTGCCTCGGGCTCGTGATCAGCGTGATCATCGCCCAGATCATCGCCACCTTTTCGATGTACGCGGCCTTCTTCGGCGTGCTCACCAAGCAGCGGGTCCACCCGGCGTCGCACGACAAGATCGTCCGCTCGTACCGCTCGCAGTGGCGGCTGGCGACGTACCTGATGCAGTGGCGCAACGACGTCCCGGCCATGCCCACCACTGGGGCCATCGACGACGGCGCCGACCGGGCGTCGATGTCGATCGCCTACGGCGGCGAGGGGCTGGCCCGCTTCGGCCCCTTCATCAAATTCTTCAAGTCGATCCCCGACATCATCGGCGTCTTCGTGGCGATGATCCTCGCCTACATCGCCATGATCATCGGGATCATCGGCATCGTCACGAAGGGCCGCTTCCCCGAGGCGCAGCAGACCAAGATCGTCGACTTCTACGGCAAGCAGACCCGGGTCGCCGCCTACCTGCTGCTCACCGACGTCAAGCCGCAGCCGGCCTGAGTCTTCGCCGTCACTCGCTTCGCTCCGTTCCGGCGAGTGTCGTGGCCCTCGCTCCGCTCGGTCGTTGCGGTCCTCGGCCGACTTCGTCGCCCTGCGGCCGATGTCTGGGGGCTCCGCCCCCAGGCCCCCAGCCTCCGGCGGTCGACCGGCGTGTCGCGACGCGGTTGCGACGCGGTCGTCGGCCGCAATCTGCGGTGACGCGGCCGTCGGCCGTAATCCGCCCGCACGGCCTGAGGTCGGGACCACGCCGCAATTGAGCGCTCGGGGACCGGTCCACTACCGTCCCCCGGCTCCCCAGGCGACGAGGAACGCGAGCCATGGCCGTACCCAAGAAGAAGACGTCGAAGATGAAGACCCGCAGCCGGCGGGCGTCGAACTGGATCGTTCGCAGCCCCGGGCGCTCGGTGTGCCCTCGCTGCAACGCGGTCAAGGTGCCCCACGTGGTCTGCGGCGCCTGCGGCTGGTACCACGGCCGCCAGGCCGTCGAAGTCGACTGACGGCGTCGGCGCTGAACGGCCGCTGACCTGACCGTGCTCCCCGTCGCGCTGGACGCCATGGGTGGCGACGCCGCCCCCGAGGCCAACATCGAGGGCGCGCACCGCGCCGTGCGCGACAACGGCGTGCCGGTGCTGCTGGTCGGCGACCCCGACGTCATCGCCGCCGCCGGCGGTGACGATCTGCCGGTCCTGCCGGCGTCCGAGGTCATCACGATGGACGACGACCCCGCCTCCGCGGTGCGCCTCAAGCGCGACTCGTCGTTGAACGTCGCCGCCCGGGCCGTGCGCGACGGCGTGGCCTCGGCCATGGTGTCGGCCGGCAACACGGGGGCCACGATGGGCGCCGCCCTGCTGCGGATGGGCCGGATCAAGGGCGTCAGCCGCCCGGCCATCGCCACCCCGCTGCCTCGCCCGCTGGGCGGGCACCCGACGCTCCTGCTCGACGCCGGGGCCAACGCCGAGTGCCAGCCGTCCTGGCTCGTGCAGTTCGCCCAGATGGGGGCGGTCCTGGCCCGACATCGCTTCGGCGTGGCTGCACCCACCGTGGCGATGCTGTCGATCGGCGAGGAGAAGTCGAAGGGCAACGACCTCGTCAAGGAGGCCCACGCCCTGCTGGCCGCCGACGGCGGAGCCGCCCTGCTCGCCGCCGGAGCGACGTTCGTGGGCAACGTCGAGGGCCGCGACCTCCTCGTCGACGCCGCCGACGTCGTCGTCTGCGACGGGTTCACCGGCAACGTGGCCCTCAAGACGCTCGAGGGTGGGATGAAGACGCTGGTCACGGCCCTGTTCGGGGTGTTCGAGACCGACGAGGCCACGAAGGCGGCCGCCGACGTCCTCCTGCCCCACCTGCTGCCGCTCTACGGCGCCCTCGACCCCAACAACACCGGCGGCGCCCTGCTCCTGGGCGTCGACGGGGTGTGCATCATCAGCCACGGGTCGTCGAACGCCACGGCGGTGGCGAACGCCATCGGGGTGGCCGCCGACGCGGTCCAGCGCGACCTGGTCGGTGCGTTGCGCACCGCCACCGTCGCCTGACCGCTTCCCGCATTCACAAGCGCACAAGCGGGCCGCGGCGTATGATGGCCCGCCGATGCCTGCCGAGACCCATGTGGAACAGAGCCCGATGGACCGGAACGCGGTGTTCGAGCTCATCCGTGACCGCCTCGCCGACATCCTCGAGATCGAGGCCGACGGCATCGCCGAGGGCGACTCGTTCAAGGACGACCTCGGCGCCGACTCGCTCGCGCTGATCGAGCTGGTCGACGGGCTCGAAGAGGAGTTCGGGGAGCGTTCGGTGGGGTTCCACATCGACGACGAGGATCTCGAGGACCTGAAGACGGTCCGCGATGCGGTCGACTACGTCCTCGCCAAGCTTGGCTAGGGCGCCCGAACTGCTCCCCGCGCACAAGCTGGCCGAGCTCAACGAACGCCTCGGCCGCCCGGTGATCGACCCGCAGGACCTCGCGCCCGCGCTCGTGCACCGCTCGTGGTGCGCCGAGCACGCGGGCTCGCTGTCGAACGAGCGGCTCGAGTTCCTCGGCGACGCCGTGCTCGGCATCGTCGTCACCGACCACCTGTTCCGCACCTACCCCGACCTGCCCGAGGGCGAGCTGGCCAAGGTGCGGGCGTCGGTCGTGTCCGCCGCAGCGCTGTCGGAGGTCGCCATGGAGCTCCGGCTCGGCGAGGCACTGCTGCTCGGCAAGGGCGAGGACGGCTCGGGCGGGCGGGAGAAGCCCTCGATTCTGGCCGATGCGCTGGAGGCGATCCTCGGGATCGTCTACATCGCCGCCGGTCCCCGCGCCGCCAGCGCCCTCGTGATGCGCCTGGTCGAGGCCCGGGTTACCGAGGCCGCCACCGGACCGGGCGGCCAGGACTACAAGACCCGGCTCCAGGAGCTGGCGGCGAGGGTGTTCGAGGAGCAGCCGCGGTACGAGGTCGACGAGGACGGTCCCGACCACGCCAAGCGGTTCTTCGCCCGCGTCCGCCTCAGCGGCGCCGTGAAGGGAGAGGGCCAAGGTCGGAGCAAGAAGCAGGCGGAGCAGAGCGCAGCTCGCGACGCCTGGGAGCAGCTCCGCGACAAGGAGGTCGCGAGTGCCTGAGCTCCCCGAGGTCGAGACGGTGCGGCGAGGGCTCGAGCGCGAGCTCGTCGGCAAGCGCATCAAGTCCGTCGAGGTCACCGGCATGCGGTCGATCCGCCGCCACAAGAACAAGAACGAGTTCGCCGGGCGCCTCGAGGGCGTGAAGGTGAAGTCGGTCAAGCGGCGGGGCAAGTACCTCGTCATCCACCTCGACTCGAGCGAGCTGCTCGTCGTCCACATGCGGATGAGCGGCCAGCTCCGCCGGGCCCAGCCCAAGGACCCGCTCGACAAGCACACGCACGTGGTCATCACGTTCACCCAGGGCGGCCAGCTCCGCTTCGTCGACCCCCGCACGTTCGGCGAGATGTTCCTGACCGCCCCGGACGTGCTGTCGAGCCAGATCCCCGAGCTCGCCGACCTCGGCTTCGACCCCGTCGACGAGCCGCTGGCGGTCACGGAGTTCGCCCGGCGGCTGCTCGGCCGGCCCGGCGTCAAGCTCAAGACCCTGCTGATGGACCAGTCGTTCATGGCTGGCGTGGGCAACATCTACAGCGACGAGATCCTGTGGGAGTCGGGCCTGCGTTTCGACCGCACGCCGAGCCAGCTCTCGAACATGGAGATCCGCCGGCTCTTCCGGGCCATCGTGGAGATCCTCCACGAGGGCATCAAGCACCGCGGCTCGACCCTGGCCGACCAGCAGTACGTCGACGTCGCCGGCAAGCCCGGCGACTACCAGCAGTTCCATGCCGTGTACGACCGCACCGGCCTGGCCTGCCGCCGCTGCCGCGGCATCATCGCCCGCGAGAAGTTCGCCGGCCGCTCCACCTTCTTCTGCCCCGACTGCCAGGTGTAGCGGCGGCGGCGCCCGCCGCCCGCGCCCGTCAGTCGACCAGAGCTTGGTTGACGAGGGCCTTGAGCTGCGAGCGGATGGGGTGGGTGCTCGACGGCAGGAGCTGGGTCATGAAGAGGACGGTGAGGTCCTCCTGCGGGTCGTTCCAGAACGCTGTGCTCGCCGCCCCGCCCCAGGCGTACTCGCCGACCGAGCCCGGGGCCTTGTTCTTCACGGGGTCGTCGACCACCGAGAACCCCAGACCGAAGCCGATGCCGTCGAAGGTGGTCTCCGAGAAGAGGGGCCGGCCGAACGCCTCGAGGTCGGCGCCCCCGGGCAGGTGGTTGCGGGTCATGTAGTCGACCGTGCGGGACCCGAGCAGGCGCACGCCGTCGAGCTCGCCGCGGCGGCGGAGCATCTCGCAGAAGCGGAGGTAGTCGGCCGCGGTGGAAACGAGCCCGCCCCCGCCCGAGAGGAACGGCGGTGGGGTGGACTCGACCGCGCCGAGCCCGTCGAAGCGGAGCCTCGTGCCGTCGGCCGGGTTGGCGATGTACAGCGCAGCCAACCGGTCGCGCTCCTCGTCGGCGAGGCAGAACCCCGTGTCGACCATCCCCAGCGGCCCGAGGATGCGCTCGGCGAAGAACCGGTCGAGCGACATGCCCGAGGCGACCTCGACGACCCGGCCCAGCACGTCGGTGGAGACGCCGTAGTTCCACTCCGAGCCAGGTTGGAACAGCAGCGGCATGCCGGCCCAGGCGTCGCAGCAGCCGGCCGTGTCGAGCCCGGCCGGCGATCCCCACTCGAACCCGGCGCCGCGGTACATGGCGTCGACCGGGTGGCTGTGGTGGAAGCCGTAGGTCAGGCCGGACGTGTGGGTCAGGAGGTGCCAGATGCGCATCGGCTCCACCACCGGGTCGGTCACCGGACGCAGGGCGGAGCCGCCGGTGTACACCCGCTGGTCGGCCAGGCTCGGGATGAACCGGCAGACCGGGTCCTTGAGCTCGAAGACGCCCTCCTCGGCCAGCATCATCGCGGCCACCGACGTGATCGGCTTCGTCATGGAGTAGATGCGGAACACCGTGTCGTGCTCGACCGGCAGCCCGGCTTCGACGTCGCGGTGGCCGTAGGTCGACACGTGGACGACCCGGCCGTGGCGGGCGACGGCCAGCAGCCACCCGGGCAGGCGGGCGTCGTCGACGTACCGGGCGAAGTGGGCGTCGATGCGGGCCAGGCGGTCGGCGTCGAAGCCCACCTCGGCTGGGTCGACCTCGATCTTCAGCTCCCCCATGGAGCGGAAAGTAGTGCGTCCCGATCGGCCGCCGTCGTGCCCGGCGGAGCGCCCGTCCACCCGTCGGAGGGTGCCGGGCGGCGGCGGGCCTCGCAGGTACCGTGGACCTCGGATGTTCCTCAAGTCGCTGACCCTGAAGGGCTTCAAGTCGTTCGCCGACGCGACGACCCTCGAGCTGGAGCCCGGCATCACCGTCGTGGTCGGGCCGAACGGGTCGGGGAAGTCCAACGTCGTCGACGCCATCGGCTGGGTGCTGGGCGCCCAGGCCCCGTCGACGGTGCGCAGCCAGAAGATGGACGACGTCATCTTCGCCGGCACCGCCAAGCGGCCGGCGCTGGGCCGGGCCGAGGTCAGCCTCACCATCGACAACTCGGCCGGGCTCCTGCCCATCGAGTTCAGCGAGGTCACGCTCACCCGCACGCTGTTCCGCAGCGGCGACTCCGAGTACGCCATCAACGGCAGCCCCGTGCGCCTGCTCGACCTGCAGGAGCTGCTCTCCGACACCGGCGTGGGCCGTCAGCAGCACGTGATCGTGAGCCAGGGCCAGATCGACGCCGTCCTCAACGCCCGCCCCGAGGACCGCCGGCTCATCATCGAGGAGGCCGCCGGCGTCCTGAAGTACCGGCGCCGCAAGGAGAAGGCCGAGCGCAAGCTGGCCGCCACGGAGGGCAACCTCACCCGCCTCCAGGACCTGCTGCGCGAGGTCCGGCGCCAGCTGCGGCCGCTCGAGCGCCAGGCCGACGCCGCCCGCCGCCACGGGTCGCTGGTCACCGAGCTGCTGGTGCTGCGCCGCCACGTGGTCGGCCGGGAGCTGGCCGTCCTGCGGGGCCGGTTGGAGAACGGCGCCCGCAGCCGGGCCGAGCTCGGTGGCGCCGAGCACGCCACCAAGGCCGACCTGGCCCGCCTCGACGCCGCTGTGCTCGCCACCGAGGCCGAGCTGTCGGCCATGGGTGCCGACGACGTGTCCGACCGCCTCGTGCGCACCGAGCGCGTGGTCGGACGGGCCCACGGCCTCGCCGCTGTGCTGGCCGAGCGGCGCCGGTCGATCGACCGCGAGCGGGGCGCGTCGGTCGACGCCGCCGTCGTCGCGTCCCTGGAAGC
>JACDCH010000455.1 GCA_013694495.1 Acidimicrobiia bacterium
GCTCGGGCCACCAGCGCGACGTCGACGGCGAACACGATGAGGAACACTCCGACGGCGCGGACCCAACCGTCGACGTCGACCCCGAGCCGGTCGGCGGCCCAGGCCGGTGCGACGGCGGCGGCGACCCCGGCGGCCAACGACGTGAGCGCGTTGGCGGCGAGGACGGCGCGCAGCGGGGTCAGGGCCTCTCGGGCGGCCGGGACGGCGGGGCGGGTGGTGGGCGGGAGCTGGGTGGTGTTCATGTCGAGCATCCTCTGCGCCCTTCGCCCCGGAGACGATGACGTGCGAGGTAACGCGTACCGTGCCGCCGGTGGACGCCGGCACGATGCGCGAGCGGCTGGCGGCGGCCCGGACCGCCCACCTCGCCACCGTCCGGCCCGACGGTCGCCCGCACGTCGTGGTGTGCTGCTTCGCCGTCGCCGTCGCCGTCGCCGTCGCCGCCGACGTCGCCTGGTCGGCGGTCGACGGCAAGCCGAAGTCGAGGACCGACCTCCAGCGGGTGCGCAACATCGAGGCCGCCCCGGCCGCCTCGCTGCTCGTCGACCACTACGACGACGAGGACTGGTCGGCGCTGTGGTGGGTCAGGGTCGACGGCACCGCCCGGGTGGTGGCCGACGGCGCCGAGCACGCCGCGGCCATGCAGACCCTGCGGGCGAAGTACCCGCAGTACGGCGCCATGGCCCTCGACGGGCCCGTCGTCGCCCTGGACATCGAGTCCTGGCGCGGCTGGCCCTGACATCGGGAAGACTGCGCCGCCCACGACCTGAGGAGACCAGAATGGACGCGCTCTACACCGCCGAAGCCACCGCCTGGGGCGGCCGCGAGGGTCGGGCCGCATCGAGCGACGGGCAGGTCGACGTGCAGCTGGTGCTGCCCAAGGAGCTCGGCGGACCGGGCGGCGATGGCACGAACCCCGAGCAGCTGTTCGCCACGGGGTACGCGGCCTGCTTCCACAGCGCCCTCAAGCTCGTGGCCCGGGGCCAGAAGGTCGACGTGTCGGAGTCGGCGGTCACCGTCAAGGTCGGCATCGGTGCCAACGACAGCGGCGGCTTCGGGCTCACCGCGGCCATCGAGGCGGAGCTGCCGGGCGTCGAGCCCGACGTGGCCCGCGGGCTGCTCGACGCGGCCCACCAGGTGTGCCCCTACTCGATCGCCACCCGGGGCAACATCGACGTCGCCCTCAGCCTGGTCGAGTAGCGAGCCTTCAGCGGCACCAGCGGGCGACGAGCGCCTCGAGGCGCGCCCGTTCGTCCCCGTCGAGCGGCGGCAGGTCGCCGGCCGCCGCGTTCGACTGCATGTGCCCGACGTCGCTGGTCGCAGGGATGGACGGTGATCCGTTCGTCGGCCAGGCACCACCGCAGCAGCGCCTCGGCCCACGACGACCCGCCGAGGCCGGCGAGCTCCTCGGCCGGCGGCCCCGGGAACAACGTCCCGCTCCCGACCGGGCGCATGGCGAGCACACCGAGCCCGAGGTCCTGGGCGAGCGGGAGGAGCCGTGCCTCCACCTCGCGCTCGACGGGGTTGTAGGGCACCTGGATCGCGTCGAGGCGACCTGTACGCATGACCTCCTCGAGCTCGCCGAAGGCCGAGGCCGCATAGTGGGTGGCCCCGATGTAGGCGACCTCGCCGTCATCGCGGCGCGCCTCGAGCCGGTCGAGGTGCTCGCGCCACGCGACCAGGTTGTGGATCTGCTCCAGATCGATGCGCCCGCCGTACCAGTCGAGCTGCCGGCCGATCTGCCGGTCGCCCTCGGCGAGGTCGGCCGTCCACACCTTGGTCGCCACGAAGACGTCGTCGCGCCGGTCGCCGCGCGCGCCCGAGAGCACCGCCTCGGCCCGTCCGTACATCGGCGAGGAGTCGACAACTCGGCCGCCGTCCCCGAGCAGCGCGTCGACGACGGCGGTGGCGCCCGGCACCCCGTCCGGCCCGACGTCGAACACCTGCCAGGTGCCCAGCCCGATGCAGGGGAGCTCGATGCCGGTGGTGCCGAACGGGCGGGTGCGCATCGGCCGAGTCTCGCTCGGCGTCAGTCGAGGTGCAGGAGGCCGCGGAGGTAGTGGGCCTGGGCGACGTGCTGCAGGTCGTCGCTGGCGATGCTGACGACGCGCACGGCCATCGTCACCGGTGGGTCCCAGCTCTCGTCGACGACCCGGTCGAGCGTGTCGACGTCGATGCTGTGCAGCAGGTCGGTGGTGCGGGCGGCGACGGCGTCGTAATAGCCGATCAGCAGCTCAGGGCCGTCGGGGCGGATGGTGGCGACGTCGTCGGCGTCATGGCCGTAGCCGTGGTTCTCGGGATCGGCGGGGAGGCCGAAGCGCTGGTGCCAGCCGTCCTCGATCCAGCGTTGGGGTTCCTCGAGCAGGCCGGCGACGTGGTGGTCCTGGATCCGGGTCAGGTGCCACACCAGCCAGCCGATCGGGTTCGCGCCCTCGGGCGCCTCGGCCAGCTGCTCGGCCGTGAGACCGTCGACCGCGGAATGGACGAGCGGGCCG
>JACDCH010000456.1 GCA_013694495.1 Acidimicrobiia bacterium
CGGCCCGCTCGTCCATTCCGCGGTCGACGGTCTCACGGCCGAGCAGCTGGCCGAGGCGCCCGAGGGCGCGAACCCGATCGGCTGGCTGGTGTGGCACCTGACCCGGATCCAGGACCACCACGTCGCCCGCCTGCTCGAGGGCGGCGAGCAGCACGTCGCTGGCCTGCGCGCCCGAGACGGCGTAGCGCCGGTCGAGCACGAAGAACGGGACGCCGCTGACGCCGAGCTCACCGGCCTCGCGCTCGTCGGCCCGCACGTCGGCTGCGTAGCGGTCGCCGCCGAGCACCTCGCGCACCTCGTCCTCGTCGAGGCCGGCGGCCACCGCCATGTCGACGAGCACGTCGGGGTCGGCGATGGCCCGGCCCTGGGTCTGGTAGGCGGCGAGCACCGCCTCCTTCACCTCGTCCTGGCGACCCCGGGCGGCCCCCAGGTGGATCAGGCGGTGGGCGTCGAAGGTGCGCCCGGGCCGGGCGATGTCGAGGCGGAAGTCGAGGCCCTCGTCATCGGCGATGCGGCTCACGCGCTCGTTCATGGCCTCGGCCTCGTCGCGGGAGACGCCGTACTTCGACGCCAGCCGGCCGACGAGGTCGACGGTCCCGCTGGTCGGTGCGTTCGGGTCGAGCTCGAAGCTGCGCCACACGACGTCGACCTCGTCGGCGTGGGCGAAGCGCGCCAGCGCGTCCTCGAACCGGCGCTTGCCGATGTAGCACCAGGGGCAAACGACGTCGGACCAGATCTCCACCTGCATGGCGCCTCCCAACACCGACGGCGCCGGGATGCTTCCGCCATGGTCAGACGCGAGCGGAGGGCCAGCAAGTGAGTGTGGCAAGCGCCGCAGAGGCCGGGAAGGGCCGATCGGGCAGTCCTGTGGGCGGCCGGACGCGAGACTCACGTCATGACCGACACCTCTGCGGACCTCGACGTCGGCAAGGCCGCGGTGTTCGCCGGCCACGTCGCCGGGATCCTCAACGGCGGCATGCTCGCCCTGATGCTCACGATCGGGCACCGCACCGGGCTGTTCCGGACCATGAGCGGCCGGGCGCCGTCGACGTCGGCCGAGGTGGCCGAGGCCGCCGGCCTCGACGAGCGCTACGTGCGCGAGTGGCTGGCCGCGATGGTGACCGGCCGGGTCGTCGAGCACGACGCTGCGGCCCGGACGTACCGGCTCCCGCCCGAGCACGCGATGTGGCTCGTCCCCGGCGGCGGCGCCCAAAACCTCGCCGTCGTGGCCGGCGCCGTCCCGATGCTCAGCGGCGTCCTCGACGACGTCGTGACCTGCTTCCGGGAGGGCGGCGGCGTGCCGTACTCCCGCTTCCCAAGGTTCCAGGCCCACATGGCCGAGCAGAGCGCCCAGATCTTCGACGCCTCGCTCGTGGGCGTCGTCCTCCCCGTCGTGCCCGGCATGGTCGGTCGCCTCGAGGCGGGCATCGACGTGGCCGATGTCGGCTGCGGCAAGGGCCACGCCGTCAACGTCATGGCCGCCGCCTTCCCGAACAGCCGCTTCACCGGCCTCGACATCTCCGACGAGGGCATCGCCGCCGGCCGGGCCGAGGCCGCCACCCTCGGGCTCGCCAACGCCTCGTTCGAGGTGCACGACGTCGCGTCCCTGGCCGGCCCGGCCCGCTTCGACTTCGTCACCGCGTTCGACGCCGTGCACGACCAAGCCGACCCGACTGCCGTGCTGGCCGGCATCGCCGCCGTCCTCCGCGACGACGGCACGTTCCTGATGGTCGACATCCGCGCCTCGAGCGAGCTCCACGAGAACCTCGACCATCCGCTGGGCCCGTACATCTACGCCATGTCCACGATGCACTGCATGACGGTGTCGCTGGCCGCCGGGGGCGCCGGCCTGGGCACGGCGTGGGGGCGGCAGGTCGCCGAGCGGATGCTGCGCGACGCCGGCTTCGATGCCGTCGACGTCCACCACCTCGACGCCGACGTGGCCAACAGCTATTACGTGGCCCGCCGAACCAAGGAGCACGCATGAGCCCGCCCCGTGACGACGACGCCATCGAGCGCATCCCCGTGCGCCGCCTCCCCGACCCCGGTGGTCGGACCGAGCTCGTCGACCGGGGCGACCCCGACGACGCCGTCGAGGAGGTCCTGGCCCGCCTTGGCGCGCCGCTCGAGGACGTGCTCCTGACGCAGCGGGCGGTGCGGAAGCTCCGGCCCGACCCGGTCGACGATCGCATCGTGCTGCGCTGCATCGAGCTCGCCCTGAAGGCGCCGACGGGATCGAACGGCCAGAACTGGGAGTTCGTCATCGTCAAGGACCGCGAGACGAAGGTCGCGCTCGGGCGCGTCTACAAGGCGGCCTGGTCCGTGTACGGCGGGGTGGGGAAGCGCCTCAAGCGGGGCGACGAGGCGATGGAGAAGGTGCTCGGCGCGGTCGAGTGGCAGGTGCAGCACTTCGAGGAGCTGCCCGTCATGGTCGTCGCCTGCCTCCGGGGCGCCCGGGTGCCGCTCGTCCCGCCGCCGCCGGTCGCGGCCAGCAGCTACTACGGCTCGATCTACCCGAGCGTCCAGAACCTGCTGCTGGCGGCCCGGGCCATGGGCCTCGGCGCGTCGCTCATCACCCTGCCCCTGCTGTCGATGACGCTCGCCCGCCGCGCCCTCGGCCTGCCCCTGTCGGTCACCCCTGCCTGCGTCGTGCCGCTCGGCTGGCCCCGTGGCCGCTACGGCCCCACGACCCGCCGCCCCGTCGGCGACGTCGTGCACCTCGACCGCTACGGCAACCAGCCCTTCGCCGTCCGCTGACAACGGGTCGGCGAGGGCGAGGAGTTCATCACCCTGCTGCCGGTGGCCGAGACGAGCATGGCCCGGTCCATCGGAGCAACTGCGGGTGGCGGTCGAGCGCGTCGCCCTCCCGCACCCGGACTCGCCGGCCGGGCCCTGCGTCAGGGTGAGCATCGGAACCGGGTCGTCACCGCCCTGCCCTTCTGACCGAGCCGCTCCCGGACGCCGATCGGCGGTCGGGTTCGGGATGCAGGGGCCGTAGCTTCGCCCGCCATGGCCGGACCCTCCTCCTCGCGGTCGGGGCGCTTCGCGGCGGACACCGCCGTCGTCGCCGCCGGCGCCGGCCGCTGGACCACCTCGATCCACCCCGACTGGTTCGCGCCGGCCGGACCGAACGGCGGGTACCTGGCCGCCATCGTGGCCCGGGCGATGCAGGCCGAGGTGGCCGACGAGGAGCGGCCGCTGCGGTCGCTCACGCTCCACTACCTGCGGCGCACCGACGTGGGACGGGCGACGGTCGCCACCACGCTCGAGCGGGCCGGCCGGTCGCTCTCGTCGGTGGCGGCCCGGCTCGAGCAGGGGGGGCGACGGCGGTGATGGCGCTCGGTGCCTTCGCCGGCGCGCGCGACGAGTCGATCGACTTCGACGACACGGCGATGCCCGAGGTGGCGGCGCCGCTCGCCTGCCCGCCGATGCCGCCGCCGCCGCCCTTCCCGCTGCCGATCCGCCAGCGGTTCGACCTGCGCCTCGCCATCGGCGGCGAGCTGTTCGTGGAATCCGCCGAGGCCCTCACCGGCGGCTGGATCCGGCTGGCCGACGGCGAGCCGGCGGACGGCTTGGCGCTGGTCGCCATGACCGACGCCTGGCCGCCCGCCGCCTTCACGCGGGTCGCCACCCGCATGGCAGCGCCCACCGTCGACCTCACCGTCCACGTCCGACGGCCGGACCCGGCGCCGGACGGGTGGTTCCTGGTCGTCTTCCGCACCACGCTGGCCGCCGACGGCTACCTCGAGGAGGACGGACAGCTCTGGAGCGAGGACGGCCGGCTCCTGGCCCAGTCCCGCCAGCTCGCCCTCGCCGCCCCGTTCCGCTGAGGCGGCGTCAGGCCGGCACCGCGTAGGTGCCGGTGAGGGTGGCGGCGTAGCCGGGGATGGCGGTGATGCGGGCGACCGCATCGACGGCCCCGGTGCCCGGCGCGATGCCGGTGGCCTCGGTGAGGGCGTACAGCGTGAACACGTACTGGTGCGTCTCACCGACCGGTGGGCAGGGGCCGTACCACCCGAACTCCGAGGTGTCGTTGCGGGCCTCGACCGCGCCCTCTGGCACGCTCCCCTCGGCGATCCCGACGAGCGTCGGCGACAACCCGGTGACGATCCAGTGGATGAAGCCACCGTCGGGGGCGTCGCTGTCGCTCATCACGATGACGAGCTCCACCACGTTTGTCGGGATGCCCGTCCAGTCGAGCGGGGGCGATACGTTCTCACCGGGGCAGGGCGCGTAGCGCTGCGGGATCGGGGCGCCGTTGACGAAGGCGGAGCTGGCGATCACCACGCCGTTGTCGGAGGTGGCGCCGGGCTCGGCCTCCGCCGAGGTGCCGAGCGGCGGCGCGGTGGCGCCAGGGGCCGGCGCCGCGAGGGCCCGTCCGTCGTCGGTGTCGCAGGCGGCCAGCAGACCGAGGCCCACCAGGGCGAGGAGCGCGCCGACGAGGCGCCCGTATGCCATGGGGCCATCCTGTCGCGTGCCTCCGGTGTGTTCCCCATCACCGCCACCGGTTCACGCCTCTGGTGGATCGAGGAGGCGTTCGGCGAGGTGGACCGCCTCACGAGCCGGGCCGGCGAACTGCTGCTCGGCCAGGACGACACGGACGCCGCCCTCGACCTGCCCGCCGGCGACGCCCTCCGGATCACGAGCGTAATGCCGCTCCAGACGCCCGCCGGGGAGGTGGGCGTGCGAAGCGTGCAGTACGTGATCGCCGTCGACGGCTCGACGTGGGTCGTGAACCTCTCGACCAGCGACCTCGAGGCCGATGGCGAACTCTTCGACCAGATCATCGACACGTTCCGGCTCCTCGGCTGACTCCGGGGCGAGGAGCGCAGCGTGGACGTGGGGGAGATCGCCGACTGGCTCGGCTTGGAGGGGATCGAAGCGGGACCGACGGCCGAGCGGTTCGTCGGTCTCTGCCTGGCCCAGGTGAACTCGAGCGAAGCGGATGCGGATCAGGACGAGCTCGACGGCAGCAGCCTGATCCAGTGGGGGTGCGCCCAGCTCGGTGTGAGCGTCGCCGGCGACGCCCGCGACCTGATCGGCCAGTGCGAGCCGCAGTCGGTCAGCGACGCCGCCGCGACGCGTGGCGCCCTCCTGTACGGCTCGCCCGGTTCGGGCTCGTCGACGTCAGGGCGCATCGGCGTGTCGGTCGGCGCCGGCGCCTCGATCGTCGATGCGAGCGGCGGCCTCGAGCGCGTCGCAGTGCGGGCCATCCCGTGGACGACGTTCGACCGCGGCGGCCTCCTGCCCGGGATCGCCTATCCGACCACGTAGCCCGAGATGCCGGGAGGCGCCAACCCGGCGCGTCAGACTCGCTCCTCATGCAACGGCCCCGGCTGCGGTTCGGCCTCCGGTCCGCCGTCGGCCCGGATGCCCGCCAGGCGCTGATCTCGCTGTTCCTGAACTCGACGACGAGCCTCCTTGCCGGCGCCTTCCTCGGTTCGATCACGGGAACCCTCTCCAAGTTTCCTGGCCTGCTCGTCCTCGTCCCCGCCGCGATCGGGATGCGAGGCAACATCTTCGGGAGCTTCGGCAACCGCATCTCCACGACGATCCACGCCGGAACGTTCACGCTTTCGACCCGGCGCGACACGATCCTCGGGCAGAACGTGCTCGCCACCGGGATCCTGACCCTCGGCATCTCGCTGGTGGCCGCCATCGTGGCGAAGGCGATCGCCGTGGGGCTCGGCGTCGAGGGGTCGATCCCGGTGCTCGACCTCATCACCATCGCGATCATCGGCGGCCTGCTCGGCTCCGTCGTCGTCCTCGCCGCCACGTTGGCCCTGACGTCCGGCGCGGTGCGCTACGGCTGGGACCTCGACAACGTCACCGCCCCGCTCGTGTCGACCCTCGGCGACGTCCTCACCTTGCCGGCGTTGTGGCTGGCCACCTTCGCCATCGGCGTCGCCGTGGTGTCGACGGGGCTGGGGGCGGTGCTGGCCGCCGCCGCGGTCGGCGCGCTGATCTGGGGCCTGCGGACGTCGTTGCCGGAGCTGCGCCGGATCGTGCGCGAGTCCGTCCCCGTCCTCGCCGTCGCTGCCCTCCTGTCGGCGATGGCGGGTGCGGCCCTCGAACGGAGCTTCTCGGACTTCGACGCGTTCCCGGCCCTGCTCGTGCTGCTGCCCGCGTTCGTGTCGTCGGCCGGCGCCCTCGGCGGCCTCCTCTCCGGCCGGCTGTCGACGAAGCTGTTCCTCGGCCTCCTCGACCCCGAACCGTTCCCGGGACGGGCGGCGCGCTCGGACATCGGGTTCGCCTACCTGCTGTTCCTCCCGGTCTACGCGTTCAATGGCGTCGGCGCGCACTACGTCGCCCTCGCCCTCGGCCAGCGCAGTCCCGGCGTCATGTCGATGGCTGCGCTGGCGCTCATCGGCGGGGCCCTCGCCATGCTCTTCGTCGTCGCCGTCGCCTACTACGGCACCGTCGTGGCCTTCCGCACCGGGGTCGACCCCGACACCTACGGCATTCCCGTGGTGTCGAGCTCGGTCGACTTCGTCGGCGCCGTCATCCTCATCGTCACCATCGCCGCCCTGGGCATCGTGTAGCTACCCTCTCTGGAGACCCACCCGTATGGAAGAACGACGTCGCAACCTGCGGACCATGCTCGCCCAGGCCAAGGACACCTCCGAGCTGATGGTCGACCTCGCGTACGCCGCGCTGTACTTCGGCGACCCGGACATGGCCGAGGAGGTGGGGGAGCTCGAAGAGGACATGGACGACCTCGTCCACGACATGCGGGCCGTGTGCGTCCTGGCGGCGCGGCACCCACGCGAGGCCGACGAGATGGCCTCCGTGCTCCAGGTGATCTCCGCCATCGAGGGCATCGGCAATGCCGCCGTCGACATCGCCCGGATCGTCACCCACAACCTCGGCATCCCCCGAGAGCTCGTCGCCGACCTCTCCAACGCCGAGGAGGTCTCGCACCGCGTCCGGGTCCGGGAGAACAGCCACCTGGCCCGCCGGCCGCTCTCCGACCTCGAGCTGCCGGTCCAGACCGGCATGCGAGTGGTCGCCATCCGCCGCGGTCGGGAGTGGCTCACCGAGGTCGACGGCGACTCGCTCTGCACACCTGGCGACGTGCTCTTCCTCCGGGGTTCGCCGGCCGGCATCTTCCGCCTGCGCGAGCTCGCCGCCGCCCCGCCGTGGGACCCGCCGACGATGCCCGAGGACGGCACCCTGACGGACCTCGACCGGGCTGTCGACGTCCTCGTCGAGATGAAGAACATCTCCGAGGCCGCCGTCGGCCTCGCCTACTCCGCCCTCGTCCTGCGCGACCAGGGGCTCGCCGCCGAGGTCCGCCACCTCGAGGACCGCCTGGACGAGATGAAGGACCGGCTCGAGCTGTGGGTGCTGCGGGCCGCCGCCCAGGACCTCGACCCCTCGCCTCTCCGTGGCCTGCTCCACCTGTCGCAGGCCGCCGAGGAGCTGGGCGACCAGGCCCAGCAGATGGTGTGGCTCGTCGAGCAGAAGGAGCAGCTGCACCCGATCCTCGCCCTCGCCCTGGGTGAGAGCGACGACGTCGTGGTGCGGGTGCCCGTGGCCGAGGGCAGCCGGGCGGCCGGGGCCACGCTCGGCTCGCTCCGCCTCGACATCGAGCCCGGCTTCCACCTGCTCGCCATCCGTCGCGGCGGCCGCTACCTCTACCGCCCCACGAGCGACGTGGCCCTCGAGCCCGGCGACGAGCTCATCGCCTCCGGCCCCGACGAAGGCCACCCGATGCTGGCCGCGTTGTGCGGCTGGACCCTGGAGGAGGACGACGAGACCGGCGAGCAGGAGCTGAAGCCCCTGAGGTCGGCGCACACCTGACCCGAGCGGTCCTGCCGCCCGGGTCAGCCGCTCAGTCCTTCGGGTAGTACTGGGTGGCGGTTTCGACCCCGTCGACGTGGCCTTCGGCCATTCCCCAGATCGTGTTGTTCAGGTCGGCGATGTCGAAGGCGGTCTCGTCGCTGAAGCCGATCGCCTTTGCGAACGCCGTAGGCGATGGCGGCCTCGGGACGGGACTCGAGGATCCGCAGGCCGCGCTGGACGTACTCGCGGAACAAGCGGAGCTCGTGGTCGGTGCTCGTCTCGATATGACCGTCGTCGTAGTGCCGGACGACGCCGTCGTAGAGACGGGGCTGGAGGTCCCTGAACTTCTCGCCGAACTCGGCGTCGGAGTCGAGCGACTGGAACAACGCACGGTCCGCATCGCGCACCTCACCATGGAAGCGGTAGTAGTCGTACCGCCGAATGCGGCCCATGAACGACTGCTCCTCGCGCTGCAACCGGTAGGCCGCGACCTCGGCCTGGGCGTCACGGTGGCTCATGTAGTCGGAGGGATCCGGTGGCTCCGTCGTGCAGATCTGCTCCAAGTGGTCGGGCCGACCGCCGGTGAGCGCCCATTCGATGGTCGTCCAGGTGTCCGGACCGACGATCCCGTCGTCGTCCAGCTCGTAGTCGCGCTGGAAGGCCTTCACGGCCTCCTCCGAGTGGCTGTCGAAGAGCGAGCTCTCGTAGACGGGATATCCCAGCTGGGTGAGCTTGATGTTGAGGTGGAGCGTCCAATGCTCGGTGTAGACGTCGTCGTCGGCGGCGATCTGGATCCAAGGCCGCGCTTCGGGGTTCTGCTGCTGGATGGGGAGGAGGAGATCGTCGTTCGTGAGTTCGCCGCCCATCGTGTTCAGCTCCCCCCGAGGCCCCGCGCTTGCAGGGCTTCCCGCTGGCGGCGGGTGCAGGACTGCACGACGGCGACGGCGAGCATGCCGGTGACGGCGAGGCCGACGTAGCTCAGGGCTCGCATCTGGTCGGTCCGCAGGTCGGAGTTCTGGGTGCGGAAGCTGTTGGCCATCAGCACGGCGCTGATCAACCAGGCGCCCCACCAGGCCAGGATCAGCCGCGGCGCGCCGCCGGTGGAGGCCGACGCCGAGTCGCGGAGCTGGCGGTAGGGGAGGAACAGGTTGCCGATGGGCACGAACCAGCTGCCGATGGCCCAGCCGGGGCCGAGCTCGTGCTGGTGGCCGAGGGCAACCGCTCTGCCGCGGTGGCGGCGAGCAGCAGAATGGTCAGCACCGTGACCGGCCCCCCTCCAGGGCGGACTTGCTGCGGTGCAACTCGGGCCAGCGCGGCCGGCATCACGTCGTTTGTCATGGTCAACCCCTTCGGTTCGAGCGCGATCTGCGCCGTCGGGTCGAAGGGTCGACCATCGCTGTTCGCCGCGTGTCAGCCGGGCCACCGGACCGGGCGGGGCGGGGTCAGATGTAGCCGCGGAGGCGCACGGCGGTGGCCACCCGCTCGATCCCGATGGCGAACGCGGCCTGGCGCAACGTGCACTCCTTCGCCTTGGCGAACGCCGACGTGGCCGCGTAGGCCCGGACCATGTAGTTGTGCAGCGCCTCGTTGAAGCGCTCCTCGGTCCACACCATCTGCTGGATGTTGCGGGTCCACTCGAAGTACGAACCAGTGACGCCGCCGGCGTTGGCGAGGATGTCGGGGATCACGGTGACCCCTCGGTCGAAGAGGATCTTGTCGGCGAACGGGGTGGTCGGGTAGTTGGCCGCCTCGATCACGACGTCGGCCTGGATCCTGTCGGCGTTGTCCTGGTGGACCTGTTCGTCGAGGGCGGCCGGGATGAGGACCCGGCAGGGCGACTCGAGCAGCTCCTCGTTCGTGACGACGTCGTGCGTGCCGTCGTAGTCCGCCACCTTGCCGCCCGCGGTCACGATCGGGGCGAGCTGGCCGACGTCGAGCCCTGAGTCGCAGTAGATGCCACCCCACCGGTCGGACACGCCCACGATCCGGCAGCCCCGGGCCGCCGCCTCCTTGGCGGCGAAGGAACCGACGTTGCCGAAGCCCTGGATGACGACCGGGAGCCCGAGGAGGTCGACGCCGTGCTCCGCGGCGTACGCCTCGAGGATGTAGATCACGCCGAGGCCGGTGGCCGCCTCCCGGCCGGGCTGGCCGCCCAGCGCCAGGGGCTTCCCGGTGACGATGCCGGGGGAGTAGCCCTCACGGCCGGAGTACGCGTCCATGAACCACGCCATGGTCTGGGCGTTGGTGTTCATGTCCGGCGCCGGGATGTCGCGGTACACGCCGATGACGTGCGAGATGCCGTTGGCGTAGCGGCGGGTGAGACGCTGGAGCTCGCCCTGGCTCATGCCCGTCGGGTCGATGGCGACGCCGCCCTTGGCCCCGCCGAAGGGCACGTCGAGCAGCGCGGTCTTCCACGTCATCAGCGACGCCAGCGCCCGGACCTCCTCGAGGTCGGCGGCCGGGTGGTAGCGGATGCCGCCCTTGTACGGCCCGCGGGCACCGTTGTGCTGCACGCGGTAGCCCTGGGCCACGATCAGGTCGCCGTTGTCGAGCCGGACCGGGATCTGCACGGAGATCTCGCGGTACGTGGACGTGAGGATCGAGCGCATCTCCTCGTCCAGGTCGAGGATGGTGGCGGCCTCCTCGAAGTTTCGGTTGACCGCCTGGAACGCGGTGAGCCCTTCTCGTGCCATCAGCTGTCCCCCCTTGCCCGAAACGACGGCGGCATCATGGCAGCCGCAGCGTCAGCTCTTCTTGGCCGACCCGTTGCCGTTGTTGAAGAGCTCGCCGACGGCGGACAAGGAGCCGGCGATGCCGCTCATGTCGGCGGGCACGATGATCTTCGTGGCCTGTCCGTTGGCCATGACCTGGAGCGCCTCCAGGTACTTGATGGCGAGCAGGTCGGGCGTCGGGTCGCCCTCGTGGATCGCCTCGTACACGGTCTTGACCGCGTTGGCCTCGCCGGCGGCGACGGCTTCCTTGCGGTACCGCTCGGCATCGGCGATCGTCCGGGTGGCCTGGGCCTGCCCCTCGGCCTCCAGGATGTTCTGCTGGCGCTGGCCTTCGGCCTGCAGGATGTGGGCCTGGCGCTCGCCCTCGGCGCGGGTGATGGCGGCCGTGCGGTCGCCCTCGGCCTGGGTGACGAGGGCCCGGCGGGTGCGCTCGGCCTTCATCTGCTCGTGCATCGAATGCATGACGTCCGGCGGGGGATCGATCCGCTGGAGCTCGACGCGCACCACTCGCACGCCCCACTTGTCGGTGGCGTCGTCGAGGATCTGGCGCAAGTTGAGGTTGATCGAGTCGCGACTCGTGAGCGCTTCGTCGAGCTGCATGTCGCCGACGAGGTTCCGCAGGTTCGTCTGGGCGAGCTTCGTGACGGCGAGGATGAAGTTCGCCACGTTGTAGGCCAGGCGCTGCGGGTCGGTGGGCTCGTAGTAGACGACGGCGTCGACGGACACGACGACGTTGTCCTTGGTGATGACCTCCTGGGGCGGGACGTCGACGACCTGCTCGCGCATGTCCACCAGCCGCAGCGACTGGTAGACGGGGATGATGATCTGCAGCCCCGGGTCGACGGTCTCCTTGTACTTGCCCAGCTGCTCGACGATCCCCCGCTGGTACGGGCGGACGATCCGGATGCCCGAAACGATGATGATCAGGATCGGGATCAAGAGAATGCCGACGATGGCGAGGGCGACCATCACGCCTCCTTCGGGTTGGGGCTGACCACGAGACGGGTGCCTTGCTGGGCGACCACCTGCACGGTGGCGCCGACCTCGAGGGCGACGCCGCCGATCACCTCGGCCCGCCACTCCTCCCGGTGCACGCGCACCAGGCCGAGCTCGTGGGAGCCGGCGGGGATGGGTTCGAGCACGGTGGCGACCTGGCCGATGAGGCGGCGCGATCCGATGCCTTCGGTGGCGCCGCCCTGGTCGAGGCGGCGGGCGAGCGGGCGCATGCCGGCGAAGACGAGGACGGAGACGACGAGGAACACGACGGCCTCCACGGCCACCGACACCCCGGCGAAGGCCAGGATCCCGGCGACGGCGGCGCCGATGGCGAACGGGAGCAGGAAGAAGCTGCCGGGCGTCGTCATCTCGCCGGCGAAGAACGCCGCGGCGAGGACGATCCACACCCACCGCCAGATCTCGGGATCATCCATTGGGCTGAGAACGGTAGACGACCCCCGTGGGTTCCCGGAGCGACCGGCGCCGATGGACGGTCGGTCCCGGCCTAGGTGGGGCCTAGGTGTCGGGTGGCGCCGGCAGCTCGAACGCGTCGTCGGCGACGTCGGGGGAGTGCTCGACCGCCCGCAGCGTGCCCGTCGGGGTGTCGACCGCGAGGATGGCGCCGTCGGCGGCGAGGCACAGCTCGCCCAGCCCGCCGAGACCCGCCTGGCCCCGCGCTTCGGGGCGGAGGGCGGTGCGGAGGCAGCGGGCCGGCTCGCCGAGCACGACGCGCTCCTCGACGGTGAACTCGTAGTCCTCGGCGCCGGCGAGCAGGGCGTCGGAGAGGGCGTCGACGACGGCCTGGTCGAGGGCGGCGCTCACCGCCGGGTCGCCCAGCTCGGCGCAGCGCCAGGAGCCCTCGAGGCGGCACTGCCACGTGGCCTCGCCGTCGGTGATGGTCGCGTCGGCGGTGCCGTCGGCGGCGACCACGTCGATCCGGCGGCGGGGCGGTCGCTGGCTCACCTCGACCCGGTCGGGCGGGCCCTCCCCGGCGGCCACCTCGTACACGAGGCGGTAGGTGGCGTCCACGCTCCGACCGGCCAGCGCCAGCACCGCACCGACGTCGGCGGGCAGCCCGGCCTCCGACGCGGCGTCGGTGAGCTGCCCGGACCTCGCCTCGCCGGGCGACGACGGCTCGTCTCCGCAGCCCGCGAAGGCCGCTACCAGGGCGGCCAGGGCACAGATCGGTCGACGGGCGATCGGGCGACCGTAGCGGCGGGTTCCCCTACCATCGAAGGCCTGATGGCCGACCAGCGACCGCCGCGGTCCCCCCGCCGACAGCCCCTCCGGGCCCGGCCGGTCGAGGTGGCGGCGCCCGGTGCACCGGTGGTCGCGCCGCCGGCGCCGCTCCCGACGCCGCCGGCCGAGCCCGCACCGCTGTCGGCCGCCCGGGGCATCGGCCTGGTCGTCGGCGTGGGTCTCGGCGTCGCCGTGGCCGTGGCCGGACTCGTCTACGCCGTCATCGCCATCCCGCTCTACGTGCTGGCCCAGACCGACCCCGACGGCCTCGACACGCCGATGATCCGAGGCGCGTTCTTCAAGATCGCACTGCCGGTCGGCGTGCTCGTCGGCATCGGCGCCGGCGCCGCCGTGGGGACGTGGTTCTGGCGGGGTGGCCGACTCCCGACCGATCGCACCGACATGTTCGATCGGTAGGTTCCTGCTCCGTGATCGACGACGAAGACGAAGGACCGGTCCGGCTGCTGTCGGTGCACGCCCACCCCGACGACGAGTCGTCGAAGGGCGCAGGCACCGTGGCCCTGCTGTCCGACCGGGGCGTGCGCTGCGTGCTCGTGTGCTGCACGGGCGGCGAGGTCGGCGACATCCTGAACCCGGCCATGGACACCGACGAGGTCAAGGCCGACATCGCCGCCGTGCGGCGCAGGGAGCTGGCCCGGGCGGCGGAGATCCTGGGCTACGCCGAGGTGCTGTGGCTCGGCTACCGCGACTCCGGCATGCCCGGCATGGAGGAGAACGAGCACCCCGGCAACTTCGCCAACGCCCCGTTCGACGACGCGGTCGCCCGGCTCGTCGCCATCATCCGCCGGGAGCGGCCCCACGTGGTGCTCACCTACCCGGACATCCAGGACGGGTACGCGCATCCCGACCACCTCAGGGTGCACGACGTGACGATCGCCGCCGTCCGCGTCGCCGCCGATTCCGCCCAGCTGTCGTGGGCCGGACCCCGATGGGACGTGTCGAAGCTCTACTACTCGATGTGGAGTCGGGCCCGGGTGGTGGCCACCCACGACAAGCTCCTGGAGCTCGGCCTCGAGTCGCCCTACGACGAGGTGTGGTTCACGCGGCCGTGGCAGGACTTCCGCATCACGACGTCGGTCGACGTCGGCGCCGCCTACGACCGCAAGAAGGCGGCGCTCCTCGCCCACGCCACCCAGATCGCGCCCGACTCGCCGTTCTGGTTCGCCCTGCCCGACGACGTCGCCGCCACGGTCCATCCCTTCGAGGAGTACCACCTGGCCCGCTCCACGGTGCCCGTCGAGCTGCCCGAGACCGACTTGCTGGCCGGCCTCCGGGCCACCACCGGCGCCACCGTGGGATGAGCATCCCGTTCCTGAGCCAGCAGTGGCTCGACCGGTACGCCGACCTGCTGTCGGCGGCCCCGCAGCGACCGGGCGTCGACGCCCGCACGCAGTACGTCGTCACCGGCGGGCCCGACGGCGACGTCGCCTACTTCGTCGCCGTCGAGGACGGGCGGGTGGCGGAGGCCAAGGTCGGGACCGACGGCGACGCCGACACGACGGTCACCCGCACGTACGCCGACGCCGCCAAGATCCTGCAGGGCGAGCTCGACCCCGACGCCGCGTTCATGCAGGGACGGGCCAAGGTCGCCGGGAGCATGCGCCCGGTGCTGGCGCTGCTCCCGCTCACGACCAGCCCGGAGTACGCCGCGGCGCGAGCCGAGCTCGCCGCCGTCACCGACCTCTGAGCGGGGCTGCTGGCCCCCGCCGCCTCAGGCTCAGGACGTGCGGCGGAACAACAGCGTCGCGACGCCGCCCGTCGACCGGGAGGCGCTGGGGGTTTGGGGGCGGAGCCCCAGGCATCGGCCGCAGGGCGACGAAGTCGGCCGAGGACCGCAACGACCGAGCGCAGCGAGGGTGACACAACTCGCCGGAACGGAGCGAAGCGAGTGACGGCGAAGAACTCAGCCGATCTCGGCCAGAAGGGCCTCGGCCACCGCGGCCAGCACCTCGGGGTCGGCGTCGCCGCCGGCGTCGTCCTCGCCCTCCACCAGGAAGGCGCGATCCCCGACGCGGACGAGCAGCTCCTCGTCGTTCTGGACGGCCTCGTCGCCCAGCCCCTCGACCGGCACCACGTCGTCGTCGACGGCGACGAGCGCGGCGACCTGCTCGAAGCCCTCGACCACCGTCGAGTCGTTGGTGTCGATGAGCTCGGCGACCGTGAGCACGAGCCCACCGGCGAGCGTGAAGTCGCACCCCGCGTAGCTGTACGAGTACTCCAGATCGCCGCTGCCCCCGCCGCTGCCGCCGCCGGTGCCGCTCGACTCCGTGACGTCGTCGCCGGCCGCCTCGGCCACGACGTCGTCGGGGAGCAGGCACTCCGCCTCGTCGAAGTCGGCGTCGTCGATGGCCGCCGACACCTGCGCGCCCAGATCCTCCTCGGCG
>JACDCH010000463.1 GCA_013694495.1 Acidimicrobiia bacterium
CGGTGGGCTCGGCCGTGGCAGCCGTCGGAGCCGCTGTCGTCGTCGGGGCCGTCATCGGCCGATCCCTCTCGGGCGCGAGCGGCGGGCCCGCTTGGTGAGCATCGCCGTGTTCCAGGTGGGGGCGAACGGCCGGTCGTCGAGCAGCAGGATGTCGGGGTGGTTGGCCCGGGTGTCGACGCCGGTGGTGCCGGGCCTCTGGCCCGCGCCGGGTGCAGTGGCGACGACCACGGCGGAGCCGACGGCGGCCCCCAGGGACAAGACCGACAGGAGCTCGCGCGCGCCCACCGACCCGACCAGCACGACGACCGACGCCGAGCCGCCGCGATGCACGCTCTCCATCAGGCCCCGCAGCGAGCCCGGCTGCGCGGGGGCGACGGTGGCGAGCACCTCGAGCAGCTGCTCCACGTGGGCCGCCCCGCCGACGACGCCGGAGTCGAACCCGGCGGTGGTGACGAGGCGCAGGAGGTCGCGCCGCTTCCACGCCGCCGAGACGAGCGACGCCGCGGCCGAGACGGCGATCTCGAACGACTCGCCCCGGTGGGTGTGGACCCTGGTGTCGAGCACGACCGTGGTGCGCCCCTGCCAGTGGATCTCGTCCTGGCGGATCAGCAGGTCGCCGTGGCGGGCCGACGACGGCCAGTGGACCCGCCGGAGGTCGTCGCCGACCACGTACTCGCGCAGGGCCGAGAAGTCGTCGCCGGCCGAGGTGGCCAGCGCGACCTGGCGCAGCCCGGCGAGGGGCTCGTCGCCACCGGCCACCGGCGGCGGGATGACATCGTGGATGCGAGGCAGGACGGTGAGCTCGGACCGGGGCGCAGCCTGGGCCCGCACCGTCGCCAGCCCGAAGGGGTCGGTGAGGACGACGCCGAGGGGGCCGATGCCGACGATGCCGCGCCGCTCGGTGGGGAGCCGGTAGGCGGAGCGCACGATGAGGCCCTCGGCGACGGGGGCGAGCAGCACGGTCGCGCCCTGCGTCCCGGTGACGGGGTCGTGCAGCCGCAGGACCGGGGTCGGGCGGTCGCTGCGGTTCGTGACGGTGAGCTCCACCCGCGCCGGCTGGCCGGCGTGGACCCGGCGGGGCGTGACCTGGCGGCCGACCTCGAGGCGGAGGCGGGTGAGCAGCACCCGGGCCACGCCCAACGCCACCAGCACCACGAGGCTGGCGCCGAGCAGGTACAGCTCGACGAGGCCGAAGAGCCGGCCGACGAAGAACGACCCGACCGCGCCGGCCAGCACCAGCCAGCCGGGTCGGGTCAGCACGACGGAGACGGCCGGGTCAGCGCGTTCGCCCGGTGGGCACGGGCACGGACCGGATCGCCTCGGCCAGCGCCTCGGCCGGACCGAACCCGGCCAGCTGGGCCTCGGGTGTGACCAGCAGCCGGTGGGCGAGCACCGGCTCGGCCAGCGCCTTGAAGTCGTCGGGCACCACGTAGGTCCGCCCGGCCGCGGCGGCGCGGGCCCGGGAGGCGCGGAGGAGGGCGAGCGTCGAGCGGGGCGACATCGGCAGGGCCAGCCGCGGGTGGTGGCGGGTGGCGTCGGCCACGTCGACCAGGTACGCCTTCAGGCTCGTGGCCACGTGCACCGTGCGCACGGCGGCCTGGGCGGCCACGACGTCGGCCGCGGTGACCACCGCCCGCAGGTCGGCGACGGCGTCGTGGTCGCCGTGGGTGTCGAGCATCTGCAGCTCGGCGCCCTTGTCGGGGTAGCCCATCGAGATCCGCATCAGGAAGCGGTCGAGCTGGCTCTCGGGGAGCGGGTACGTGCCCTCGTGCTCGACCGGGTTCTGCGTGGCCATGACGAGGAACGGCGCCTCGAGCTGGTACGTGTGGTTGTCGACCGTGACCTGGCCCTCGCCCATCGCCTCGAGCAGCGCGGCCTGGGTCTTGGGCGAGGCCCGGTTGATCTCGTCGGCCACGAGCACGTTCGTGAACACCGGTCCGGCCCGGAACTCGAAGCGCTCCGCTCCCCGGTTCCACACGCTGACGCCGACCACGTCGGCGGGCAGCAGGTCGGGCGTGAACTGCAGGCGGCCGTAGCTCGCGTCGATCGAGGTGGCCAGCGCCTTGGCCAACGTGGTCTTGCCCACGCCGGGGACGTCCTCGACGAGGAGGTGCCCCTCGGCGAGCAGGCACTCGAGGGCGAGGACGACGACCTCGTCCTTGCCCTGGATCACCCGCCCCACGTTGTCGGCGATGGCGGCCACCACCGCCGCGGTCCGGTCGCCCGCCGCGATCCCCTGCTCTGCGGCCATAGGGGAGGGGAGCGTACGCGGTGTGAGCATGATGGGACCGTGCAGGTGGCCCTGGCGGTCGACATCGGGGGGACGAAGCTGGCCGCGGGTCTGGTCGGCGACGACGGGTCCGTGCTGGACCGGGCCGTGGTGCCGACGCCCCGCCCCGACGACGGCGATGCCGAGGTCTGGTTCGCCGCCATCGGCGCGGTGATCGCCGAGGTCCGCCAGGGCGACGAGGTCGTGTGCGGCGTCGGCTGCGGCGGGCCCATGGCCCGCGGCGGCGTCCACGTGTCCCCGCTGAACGTGTCCCAGGTCCGTCGCTTCCCGCTCCGCGACCGGCTGGCCGAGCTCACCGGCCTGCCGACCTATGTCGACAACGACGCCAAGGCCCTCGCTCGCGGCGAAGGGTGGGTCGGCGCGGCGGCGGGGGAGCACGCCTTCCTCGCCCTGGTCGTGTCCACCGGCGTCGGCGGCGGGATCGTGCTCGACGGCCGGGTCCTCGACGGCCACGAGGGCAACGCCGGCCACATCGGGCACATCACGGTGGAGCCCGAGGGCCGGCCCTGCGTGTGCGGCGCCCGGGGCTGCCTCGAAGCGGAGGCGTCCGGCACCGCCATCCGGGCCATCACCGGCGCCTCGCCCAAGGACGCGCCGCTCGAGGTGCGCCGGCGGACGGGGATGCTGGTGGGCCGGGCGGTGGCGGCGGCGGCGAACCTGCTCGACCTGCGCCTGGCCGTGGTGGCGGGCTCGGTCGCCCTCGGTTATGGCGACGACTTCTTCGAGGCAGCCCAGGAGGAGATCGACGCCCGGGCCCGCCTCGAGTTCGCCGCCGGCACCCGCATCCGCCCGGGCGGCCTGGTCGACGCCGGCCCCCTCGTCGGGGCCGCCGCGGTCGGCTTCGCCGGGCTCACCACCGCCTGACCAACGTGTTCTAGGCGGCGAGGGTGGCGGGCACCTTGGCCGGCGCCGGGGTGGGGCCGGTGGTGGCAGGCTGCACCAAGGGCACCTGCGTGGCGCAGGCGCGGCAGGCCGAGACGAGGATCGGGCCGGCCGGAGCCGGGATCGAGAAGAGCGAGCGGGAACCGCGCAGTTCTCGCCGGCCGCACGAGGGGCAGTCGCAGACGAACATGGACCGATCGTGGCCCGAAAGGGTCAGTAGCACAACTGGGTTTCGCTGCTGCTTTCCATCAGTGCTGCTGATACCATCGCGGCCGTGACCGAACCCTGGCCTGGCCTCGAGATCCGCCACCTCCTCGCCCTCATCGCCGTGGCCGAGGAGGCGTCGTTCAGCCGCGCCGCCGAGCGCCTCGGCTACACCCAGTCCGCGGTGAGCCAGCAGATCGCCCGGCTCGAGCGCATCGTCGGCACCGAGCTCGTCGAGCGCCCCGGCGGGCCCCGACCGGTGCGGCCCACCGAGGCCGGCGAGGCCGTGCTGGCCCACGCCCGCACGGTGCTGGCCCAGGTGCGAGCGGCCGAGGCCGAGGTGCTGGCCGTCGTCGCCGGCGACGGCGGCCGGGTGCGGGTCGGCACGGTGCAGTCGGTCGGCACCAAGATCCTGCCCGAGGTGCTGCGCATCTTCCGGGGCCTGCGCCCCGGCGTGGTCGTCGAGCTCGAGGAAGCCCACGACCCCGCCTTGCTGCTCGAGCGCCTCGCCGCCGGGCAGCTCGATCTCGCCTTCTGCGAGGAACCGATGCCGCCGGGCCGGTGGGGCACCCGGCACGTGCTCGACGACCCGTTCATCCTCCTGGCGCCGGCCGGGTCGGCTGAGGCGGCCCGGCGGTCGCTGTCGATCGACGAGATCGGCGAGCTGCCCCTGATCGGCTACCGCAACCCGAGCTGCATGGGCCTGATGGTGGCGGCGTTCGAGGGCACGCCGAACATCCCGAACTTCGTGTTCCACTCCGACGACAACGGCACCATCCAGGGCTGCGTCGGCGCCGGCCTGGCCCACGCCCTCGTGTTCCTGCTCACCGTCGACGAGGCCGACCCCTCCACCGTCGTCGTGCCCGTCGAGCCGCAGCTCGCACCCCGCCGCATCAACATCGCCTGGCCCGGCGACCGCCCCCTCAGCAACGCCCAGGCAGCGTTCGTGGAGGTCGTCGCCGAGGTGTGCGGCCGCATCGCCGAGCCCCGCGCCGCGGCCGCGTGAGCTGGCCGGCCGCCATCGTCGCGGTGGCCCGG
>JACDCH010000510.1 GCA_013694495.1 Acidimicrobiia bacterium
GGCCGGGGCGGCCGCAGCGGCGCCCGGGGCGGCCGCCGTCGTCGGCGCGCTGTGCTTCGTCTGCAGCGCTCTCGTCGCACCGGGCCACGTCGCCCACCAGGACTACGGCGCGGTCACCGCCGGCGCCCTCCACGGGCCGTTCGCGGCGGCGGACGAGCTCGCGTCCGACCTCCGAGGCGCCGGCTTCGAAGCCACGGCCACCCCCGACCTCGTGTCGGCCCGGTGGCGCAAGCTGCTCTGGAACGTGCCGTTCAACGGGCTGGCCACGCTGCTCGACGCCGACACCGACGAGCTGCTGGCCGACCCCGCCGGCCGGGCCCTCGTCGTCGCCCTCATGGAGGAGGTCGTCGCCGGGGGGCGGGCGTGCGGGGCGGTGCTGGGGCCCGACGACGTCGACCGGATGGTGGCCCTGACCGAGGCGATGGTGCCGTACCGCCCGTCGATGGCGCTCGACGCCGCCGCCGGCCGACCCCTCGAGCACGACGCCATCCACGGCGCGCCGGTGCGGGCCGCGGCCGCCGCCGGCACAGTGATGCCGAGGGTCGAGCAACTGTGGCTGGCCTTGGACCTCGTCGACCGCCGCCTCAGGCGGACGACGACGGGGGCGCCGCCGGCAACGTCACCGTGAACCGGGCGCCGCCGCCGGGCGCGTCGGCCACCTCGATCTCGCCGCCCATGGCGTCGACCAGCCGCTGGACGACGGCGAGCCCGATGCCGGTCCCGTGCGTCTTCGTCACCCAGTCGCCCCGGCCCCGGAAGAACCGCTCGAACACCAGCGCCCGCTCGTCCTCGGGCACGCCGGGGCCCTCGTCGTCGACGGTGAGCACGCACCGCCCCTCGTCGAGGCGGGCGCCGAGCGTCACCACCGTCCCCGCCGGCGCGTAGCGGGAGGCGTTGGTGAGCAGGTTCGTCAGCACCCGGACGAGGCCCTGCTCGTCGGCCAGCACCACGATGCCGTCGGGGATGGCGACGTCGATCGTCTGCTGGTCGAGGGTCGGTCCGAGCTGGCCGACCACGGCGAGGGCCAGCGGGCGCAGCGAGATCGCCTCGGGGTCCAGGGCCCCGTTCTGCTGCTCGAGGGTGGAGAACTGGAGGAGGTCCTCGATCAGCGAGATGAGCACGTGGGCGTTGCGGTCGATCCGCTGGAGCATGTCGTGGCGCTGTTCGTCGTCGATCTGGTCGGCCGCTTCGAGCAGCAGCGACGTGAAGCCGACGATCGACGTGAGCGGCGTGCGCAGCTCGTGGGAGATCGTCGCCAGGAAGACGTTCTTGAGCTGGTCGGCGTCGTAGAGCCGGGTGATCGTCTTCTCGGCGATCTCCTCCGCCTCGAGGCGGATGCGGTGCTCCCGCGCGAGGCGGCGGCGCAGGCGCGCGACGTCGGCAGAAGGGCCGGCGTCGCCGCTCAGCTCCGGCTGAACCGGCACCGGATCAGGCACCGCTCGTCACCCTTCTTCAGGCACTCGGGCTGCGACAGCTCGACGTGCTCGCCGAAGTGGTCGGCCGCCCCTTCGACGAAGCCTTCGGCCAGCGAGCAGAGCCGGCGAGCCGAGCGGTAGGCGAGGTCGACGCCGTCCGGGAGCACGGTGAACTCGAACTGGGGCAGGAGGGCGACGTCGTAGAGCTTGCGCACCTCGGCGTGGATGATGTCGTTGAGCGTCAGGAGGAACGAGACCGTGCCGGTGTGGGCGGCGAAGAACTCCTCGTGGGCCTTGGCCAGCTGGGGCATGGCGGCCCGACCGAGCCAGCGGACGACGTCGTCGGGTGGACGCCCGAGCCGGGCCGCGAGGGCGTCGACCAAGGCAACGAGGTCGGCGTCGGCGTAGTTGCCGAGCGAGGTGTACACGCCGTCGAACCCGCACTCGTCGAGCATGTCGTCCCAGGCGTCCGGGCCGTGCGCCGCGACCACGGTCTGCTCGAACAGCTTGAAGATGATCCCTTTCACCTGCATCCCCCGCGAGAAGAGGCTAGTCCTCACGGCCGGCGCGCCTCCCGGAACCACGCCCGCAGGACCCGGCGGTAGGCGGCGTCGTAGCGGTCGTAGTCGTCCCGCAGCGCCGGGCCCGGCCAGCCGGCGGGGAGGAGCGGCGGGGGGAGCAGCGGATCGCTCTGCAGGGCGCGGAGGACCGCGGCGGACAGCACGAAGCCGGCTGCCAAGGCACCGCGGTCGCCGTCCTCGAGGGCGGGGGTGAGGGCGGTCATCCGCTCCTGCAGGTCCCTCGCTGCGCCGGCCCACCC
>JACDCH010000569.1 GCA_013694495.1 Acidimicrobiia bacterium
CGCCCGAGGCATCAACCTGCGCCTGGTCGACCGCGACACGCTGGGCATCTCGCTCGACGAGACCTCGACCCGCACCGTCGTCGAGGACGTGTGGCGTGCGTTCGGCGTCGACGCGTCCGTGGACGACCTCGACCTCGTCGTCGGCACGGCCGTCCCTCCGTCGCTGCGGCGCTCGAGCGACTTCCTCTCGCACCCGGTCTTCAACACGCACCGCTCCGAGACCGAGATGCTGCGCTACCTCCGCAAGCTCATGGACCGCGACCTCGCCCTCGACCGGGCGATGATCCCCCTCGGGTCCTGCACCATGAAGCTCAACGCGACCGCCGAGATGATCCCCGTCACCTGGCCCGAGTTCGGCGCTATCCACCCGTTCGCCCCGGCCGAGCAGACCGAGGGCTACCTCGAGATGATCCGCGGGCTCGAAGCGGCGCTGGTCGAGATCACGGGCTACGACGCCGTGTCGCTGCAGCCCAACGCCGGCAGCCAGGGCGAGCTGGCCGGGCTCCTCGCCATCCGCGCCTGGCACCGCAGCCGGGGCGACCTCGACCGCACCGTGTGCCTCATCCCGTCGTCGGCCCACGGCACGAACGCCGCCTCCGCGGCCATGGCCGGCATGCGGGTCGTGGTCGTGGCCTGCACCAGCGCCGGCGACGTCGACCTCGACGACCTCCGGGCCAAGGTGGCCGAGCACGCCGGCACGATCGCCGCGCTGATGGTCACCTACCCATCGACGCACGGCGTCTTCGAGGACGCCATCGCCGACGTCTGCGCCGCGGTGCACGACGCCGGCGGGCAGATCTACGTCGACGGCGCCGACCTCAACGCCCTCGTGGGCCTGGCCCGGCCCGGTCGCTTCGGCGCCGACGTCTCGCACCTCAACCTGCACAAGACGTTCTGCATCCCTCACGGCGGCGGTGGGCCCGGCATCGGCCCGGTCGCCGTGCGCAGCCACCTGGCGCCGTTCCTGCCGAACCACCCGCTGGTCGACGGCGCCGGCCCCGACTCCGGCATCGGGGCCATCTCGGCCGCGCCGTGGGGGTCGGCAGGGATCCTGCCGATCCCGTGGGCCTACATCCGCATGATGGGGGGCGACGGCCTGCGCCGGGCCTCGCAGGTGGCGATCCTCAACGCCAACTACGTCGCCCGCCGCCTCGACGACCACTACCCGGTGCTCTACACCGGCAAGGGCGGGCTGGTGGCCCACGAGTGCATCCTCGACCTCCGCCCCCTCACCAAGGCGACGGGCGTCACCGTCGAGGACGTCGCCAAGCGCCTCATCGACCACGGTTTCCACGCCCCGACGATGAGCTTCCCGGTGGCCGGCACGCTGATGGTCGAGCCCACCGAGTCGGAGTCGAAGTCCGAGCTCGACCGCTTCTGCGACGCCATGATCGCCATCCGGGCCGAGATCGACGAGTGCCCCGATGTGCTTCGCAACGCGCCCCACACGGCGGCGATGGTCACCGCCGACGAGTGGCCGTACAGCTACTCCCGTGAGCAGGCCGCGTACCCGTCGGCCCGCACCCGGCGCACGAAGTACTGGCCGCCCGTCCGCCGCATCGACAGTGCCCAGGGCGACCGCAACCTCGTGTGCGCCTGCCCCCCCATCGAGGCCTACGCCGACTGACGACTGGCCGGCGCCCGCCCCAGCGCCGAACTGGGGGCAGGAATCGACACTATTTCGCGAATGCTGCCCCCGATTGCGGCCGGCGCTCCTTCTTGACGAACGGGGTGGCCACCACCGTGCCGGCCAGGTGGTCGCCGCCGCGGAGCTCGAGGGCGACCTTGGTGCCCTCGGCCACGTCGGGCGGGACGAAGGCGAGGGCGATGCCGTGGCCGAGGACGGGGCTGAAGTTCCCGCTCGTGACCTCGCCCACCGGCGCACCGCCCACCAGCACGGCCTGGCCGGCGCGGGGCGGGCGGCGGCCTTCGGTGGCGATGCCCCGGAGGCGCCGGGCCACGCCTCGCTCCTTCTCGACGGTCAGCGCGTCGCGACCCCGGAAGTCGCCCTTGTCCCAGCGCACCACCCAGCCGAGGCCGGACTGGAGGGGTGTGATGCCGGCGCCCAGCTCGTGGCCGTGGAGGGGCAGGCCGGCTTCGAGGCGGAGCGTGTCCCGCGCCCCGAGCCCGGCGGGCTCGAGCCCGGCCGCCAGCAGGGCGTCCCACAGCTCCGGCGCGGCGGCGGACGGCACGGCCAGCTCGACGCCGTCCTCCCCCGTGTAGCCCGTGCCGGCGACGACCACGTCGGTCCCGCCGAAGCGGGCGGAACCGATGTGGAACCGGGGCACGTCGGCCGCGTCCGGGAGCACGGCCGCCAGGCGCGACCGGGCCTCGGGGCCCTGGACGGCGAGGATCGCCCGCGTCGTGGTGACGTCGGCGTCCTCCCCCACCCCCAGCGCGTCGCGCACGCCGGCCGTGTTCGACGCGTTCGGCATCACGTCGAAGCGCCCGTCGTCGACCCACCACACGATGATGTCGTCGACCACCGAGGCGTCGTCGGGGTCGAGCAGGTGCGTGTACTGGGCCCGGCCGGGGGCGATGCGGGCCAGGTCGTTCGTGAACGCCGCCTGCAGCCGCCCCAGTGCCTCCGGCCCCTCGACGCGCACCGTGCCGAGGTGGCTCACGTCGAACACGACCGCGCCCGAGCGGCAGGCGTGGTGCTCCGCGATCGTCCCGGCCGGGTACGACAGCGGCATGTCCCAGCCGCCGAACTCGGTGAGCTTGGCCCCGAGGGCCCGGTGGGCAGCATCGAGCGGGGACGTGCGCAGGGCCTCGGTGGTCACGGCGCCGATGTAACTACAGCAGCGCCCGGGCCACGGCCAGGCTGCGCGCGCCGACTCCGGAGGGATGCGGGAGCCCGTCCTCGTGGCACCACGCGGACGAGATGGCGCACCACGCCACGGCCAGCCACCGGAGCCGGGCCGGGTCGACGCCGGCCGTCGCGGCGAGAACCGGGATCCGCTCCTCGGGCGGGAGGGCGGGTCCGTTGTAAAGCGCGGGGCAGAGGTCGAGGGCCCGCTCCCCCACGATCGGTTGGGGGTCGATGGCGACCCAACCGCGGGCCGACGAGAGCACGTTGCCGTGATGGGCGTCGCCGTGGAGGAGGACGTCGTCGTCGGCGTCGCGCAGGGCCCGCCAGCGCCGAGCCGCTTCGTCTGCCACCTCGGGTCCGAGCTCCACGCGGAACCGTTCGATCGTCGCGGCCCAACGGGGGCCGAGCTCGCCGACGCTGCGCCACGGCACTCCCGCCGGCGGGGGCACCCACAGCCGGGCGATCGCAGTGGCGAGAACCGCGTCGTCGTCGGTGGGATCGCCGGGTACGAGCCGCTCGAGGAGGAGCACGCCCTCGTTTGCCTCGTAGACGTGGCAGGCCGCGTCGCCCCACGCTTCGAGGGCGTCGCGGTCGAGCGGGAGGACGCCTTCCTCGGGCCACGGCAGCTTGAGGACTGCGGGCGTGCCGTCGGTCCGCCGCACGGCACCGACCCAGGAGTAGCCGCTGTCGAAGACCGACTCGAGCTCCAGCTCCCAGCGGTGCAGGGCGCGGTCGACCACGCCGGGGAGCTCGGCGAGCCAGTCGGTCCCGGTGGCCCAGTTCGCGAGCCGGGACGGGATCTCGACCAGGGCCTACGACCCGGTCGAGCTCAGTGCCGGGGAGTCGGCTGACCCCACCGGGCCCCGCAGCTCCACGATGCGGGCGTCGAGGTCGGCCTGGCACTGGCCGAGGTTCATCACGTTCAGCACGCCCTGGCCCTTGTGGAGCAGGTCGAGCAGCTGGCCGTCGTCGAGGGCGAGGGAGGCCGAGGTGCCGTCGATGACGAGGTTGGCGGTGGCGATCTCCTCGCCCACGAGGCGCCGCAGCTCGGCGAAGACGTGGCGCACGTTCTCGAGCTTCAGGCCGCTGTCGAGCAGCTGCTTGACCACCCGTAGCTCGAGCAGGTCGCCGTAGCCGTAGAGCCGACGGCTGCCGCTCCCGGACGCGTCGCTGATCGACGGCCGGATGAGGTCGGTCCGGGCCCAGTAGTCGAGCTGCCGGTAGGTGATGCCGACGATCTCCGCCGTGCGCTTGCCGCTGTAGCCCTCGCTCACGACTGCCTCCTGCTCACCCTGGGTCACATCGCAGTAGTTACACCGATGTGGGGACGACGAGCGTACGGCCGGGGGCGCGCGCCGTCAACCCTCGAGCGGACCGATCACGCTTGGCTCTCCACGAACGCAAGGACTTCCTCGATCTCGGTACTCGGGCGGCAGGTCGTCGGACGCGATCGCCGCCGTGTACCAGTGCGCTGCCGTCTCCCAGCTGCGGGCGGCGAACTCGGTCAGCGCGTTGGCGAGTCCTGGCGACCGGTCGCGGCGCAATCGTCATCTGCCATCTGTGACAGGGATCAGGAGCACGTCGACTGCGATGGTCACGAGCGCCCCCGGTGGTCAGGGTCGTCGATCGACAGCACATCGAATGCGGCGAACGACGGGGTCGGACGGTTCGTGCGTCGGCGCATCGACACCGTCGGAGCAACGCCGTAGAAGTCGCTCATCCGGCTGGGCGAGGCCGTCCACCTACGCACCGTGGCGCGAACCGCACAAACCTCACCTTTGGGCTCGGCGGCTGCGGTACAGTCGTTTGCGTGGGTGGAGGCAGCGCCTCCCCGACGTGACGGGAGGCGGCGATGAGCGGACCGACCAAGGGTGCCCAAACGGTCGCTGCCGTCGCTGCGTCGTTGCTGTCGGTGCTGCTCGTCCTCGGCTGGGTGAGCCAGACCGCGCCCGCAGCGGCACAGGTCGCCCCCGTCGCGATCAACCAATGCAACGGGATCCTGAACGCCGGCGGTCAGGCCGTCGAGTGCCACGTGACCGTGATCAACAACCTCGACCTGGCGACGGGAGAGGCCAGCTCGACGGTCACCGTCACCCTCTGCCAGGGCGCTGCCAACGCCCCCGCCACCCTGACCTGCACCGGCCCTACCACCACGGCGTACACGGCCCTCACGACCTCGGTGACGCAGTGCGACGGCTCCGGTAGTGGCGGCGGCGGCACCGTCTCGTGCACGGTCAGCGTCGTGAACAACATCACCGGCGCGGCCACGACCACCCCGTCGACAATCAACCAGTGCAACGCGTCCGGCGAGGGTGGCGGGACACAGCCGACCGTGCTGTGCGTCGCGCCGTCGGGATCGGCGACGAACACGAGCGGCGCCACCATCACCCAGTGCAACGGCTCGGGGAACGGCGGCGGTGGGACGCAGCGCGTCCGCTGCACGGTGAACCCGTCGACGCAGACGTCGGCGCTGCCGGTGTCGATCAGCCAATGCAACGGCTCGGGCAACGGTGGCGGCGCCACGGTGACGTGCACCGCCTCGCTGACCAACAACGTCAGGACATCCGGCACGCCGACGACGGCCACGCCCACCACCGCCACCGGCACACCGACAACCACCGTCGGGACGCCGACCACGGTTGCGGGTGGTGCGCCGACGACGGCCACGGGAGGCGGCACGCCGACCACCGGCACCGGTGCGGCACCCACGACGATGCTTCCTCGATCAGGCGGCAGTGGCGGGAGTGGCGGTGGCGCCACGACCGGTGGCGCGATCGCCAGGACCGGGTCGACCGCTGACGGCACGGCCGTCGCCGGGCTCGCCCTTCTTGCCCTCGGCGGCCTCTTCGCCGCCGAGGCGAGCCGCCGCCGGCGAGCAATCGAGGCCGAAGATCGTCAGCGACGCGCTCGGCACGTCGTGCGCCGCACCTCAGCGCAGCGCCGATCGGCGGACTGAACAGCGCCACTGCCCTGACCCCCGTGGGTGCAGATCGCGAGCGTGTGCGGCGAGGCCGGGGTAGTGGCCACCGACCGGGATGCGTCCTCAGGCAGCCCTACGGCGACCCGCGAGCCTGCTCTTGCCGGTGGTCCCAGCCCACACGCCGTGGAGCATTACCGCGCTGAACGAGTCGGCGAAGGCGCGGCACGGGGATTCCAGTGCAGATCAGCTGAGACCCTGACCGCCGCTTGCGTGTTCCCCCGAGATCCGAGGTACTACGCGCCCATGCCGCCAGACCCGAGGTCATACAGGCAGGACTTGCATAAGACCCCAACTTCCGGGCGAGGTCTCGGCGAGAGGTTGAGGTTTCAGCCCGGGTAAGTGAACCGCACGTCGCCGAGTTGATCGATGCCGACCCGGATGCCCCCCTGCCGTGGTGGGGGCTTCACGCTTCGTCGATGGCCCGACTCTTGCGCAGCATGTGTCGCAGCAGGGCCCGCTGACCGAGATCGCCTCCACCGCAGTCGCTCTGCGTTGGCTTCAGCCCTGGCTGACATCCACCGGGCCGGGGTCGTCCACCGGGACCTGAAACCCTCGAACGTCATCCTGCCCCAGCTACCTGCGCTCTGACCTGCGCAGCAGTCAGAATCCTATGACGCGAAGTCCTCAGGGTTGACGGTGTCGATGAACTCTCGGAACTGCTCGACGACCTCGTCGGCGGCCGCTTCCGGCGGTGGGGTGGCGGCCTCGTCGAGGACGTCCTCGGTGACGAACATCCGGCAGCCGACCCGCACCGCGAGGGCGACGGCGTCAGAGGGGCGGCTCGACACGAGCTTGGCCTGGCCGTTGCTCGACAGGTGGAGCTCGGCGAAGAAGGTGCTCTCCTTCAGCTCCGTGATCACGACCCGCTCGAGCACCGAGCCGAGCTCGCCCAGCACGTCGCGGAACAGGTCGTGCGTCATCGGCCGGGGCGGCTCGTGGCCCTCGAGGGCGAGCTGGATGGCGTGCATCTCGACGCCGCCGATGAAGATCGTCAGCAGCCGGCCCGACCCGCCGAGCTCGCGGAGCACCATGCGCGGCACACCGACCTCCCGGTCGACATCAGCCTCGACGAGCTCCACTTCGAGCACGGCGCGAACCCTACCCCCCGGATCCGGGGGCGAGGCGACGGCCGAACGGGCCCGACGGGGCCCCGGATCGCGGCTCGACTAGTAGCCCACCACGCCCCGCAGGACCGACCGCAGCAGCACCGTCCGGAGGTTGTGGCCGAGGCCGGCGAGCTCGTCCAACCGGTTGGCGGCCCGCTGCCGGGCATCGGCGTTGCGCTGGCGCACGAGCGAGGTCACGAGCTGCTCGTACACCGCCGCCTCGCGCTCGGCCGCCACCTTGAACATGCGGAGGTGGCGGGGCTCGAGGCCGTGGGCCTGGAAGGCGGCGGCCAGCCGGGCGACGATCAGAGCGTCGCCGTCGAACACGGTGTCGCGCCCGAGCGGGCGACCCCGCACGAGGCCGTAGGACTCCAGCAGGTCCACGTCGCGGTCGCCCAGCCCGCTGGCCGCCGCCAGCTCCGGGCGGGTGAGGCTCACGTCGGTCGGGCTCTCGGCGGC
>JACDCH010000597.1 GCA_013694495.1 Acidimicrobiia bacterium
ACCACGGGCCCGACGACGCCGCCGCGGCGGTGGGCGCCGCCGCCGACGCGCTGCCCGGGTGGGCCGCCACCGCGCCCCGGGAGCGGGCCGAGGTGCTGCGCGCCGCCCACGAGCTGCTGCTGGCCCACGCCGACGAGCTGGCCGAGCTGATCACGAAGGAGAACGGCAAGCCCATCGCCGAGGCCAAGGGCGAGATCACGTACTCGGCCGACTTCTTCCGCTGGTACTCCGAGGAGGCGTGCCGGCTCGCCGGGCAGGTCTCGGTGGCGCCGGCCGGCGGCGGGCGGATCCTCACGATGCTCCAGCCGGTGGGCGTGGCCTACCTGATCTCGCCCTGGAACTTCCCGGCCGCCATGCTCGCCCGCAAGATCGCCCCGGCCCTCGCCGCCGGCTGCACGGCCATCTCGAAACCCGCCGCCCTGACCCCGCTGACGGCCATCCGCATGCACGAGCTGTGCATGGAGGCGGGCGTGCCCGAGGGCGTGCTCCACACGATCACGACCAAGGACTCGAAGGCGGTGACGAAGGCGATCCTCGACGACGACCGGGTGCGCAAGCTGAGCTTCACCGGGTCGACCGAGGTCGGCCGGGTCCTCCTGCGCCAGTGCGCCGAGCGGGTCGTGAACACGAGCATGGAGCTGGGCGGCAACGCCCCCTTCCTCGTGTTCGCCGACGCCGACCTCGACGCCGCCGTCGAGGGGGCCATGGTGGCCAAGCTCCGCCACAACGGGGAGACGTGCACCGCAGCCAACCGCTTCTACGTGGAGGCCTCGGTGGCCGGCGAGTTCGCCGAGCGCTTCGCCGCCCGGATGGCCGAGCTCAAGGTCGGCCCCGGCATCGACCCCGACTCGCAGCTCGGTCCGCTCATCGACGAGGACGGCCGCGAGAAGGTGGAGCGCCTGGTGCAGGCGGCCCTCGACGGCGGCGCCGACGTCGTCACCGGCGGTCGCCGCCCCGCCGGGCTCGACCGGGGCTACTTCTACGAGCCCACGGTCCTGGCCGGCGTGGCGCCGGGCAACCCGGTTCTGGCCGAGGAGATCTTCGGCCCCGTCGCCCCGATCACCGCCTTCGAGCGCGAGGACGAGGCCATCGACCTGGCCAACGACAGCGAGTACGGCCTCGTGGCCTACGTGTACACCGGCGACCTCGCCCGGGGGCTGCGGGTGAGCGAGGCGCTCGAGAGCGGGATGATCGGCCTGAACAAGGGCGTCGTGTCCGATCCCGCCGCACCCTTCGGCGGGGTCAAGCAGTCCGGCCTCGGCCGCGAGGGCGGCCACGAGGGCGTCCTCGCCTTCTGCGAGCAGAAGTACATCGCCACGAACTGGTAGCGGGCGCCGCCTGCGCCGGACCCTCGGGCGAGGGCTCCGGCGTCAGACGAAGAGGGCGGTGTCGCCGAAGATGTCGACGCAGAAGGCGGTGGTGGCCTCGACCCGGCCGCCGCACAGGCCGCCGTAGACCTGGTCGGTGGTGCCCTCGGTGGCGCCCCGGAACAGGTCGTCGCAGGCGATCATGTCGCCGGCGAAGCAGCCCTCGGCGTTGGCCGTGTCGACGATGTCGTCGGGCACCGGCGCGGCGGCGATCATCAGCTCGGCGCACTCCACGCTGAAGCCGGCGCCCTCCTCGGGTTCGATGCGGCCGCCGCACGTGTCGCCGTAGGCCTCGTCGATGCTGCCCGCCGGGGTCTGGCCGAACAGGTCGTCGCAGGCGACGGGGTCGCCGTCGAAGCAGCCCTGCGCCAGGGCGGCGAACTCGGGCGCGATGTCGGCGGGGATCTCCTCGCGGGCGTTCACCTGGACGTCCTCCGTCGAGCCGCCGCCACCGGTGGTCGTGGTGCCGGCCTCGGTCGTGGTCGTGGTCTCGGGCTCCGAGGTGGTGGTGGTCTCGGGCTCGGTGGTGGTGGTCGTCTCCGGCGCCTCGAACGGGTCGTCGATGTCGCAGGGGCCGGCGTTGTCGCCGAACGCCTCGTCGATGGCGTCGAGCAGCTCCTCGCCCTCGTCGCCGTCGTTGACGGCGGACTCGATGTCGCGGACGCTCTGGAGGTCGGCGCTGGGCGCGGACTCGAGGAGGCCTTCGATCACCTCGTCGAGCTGGTCGGGGTTCTCGAGGTCGCCGTCGGCGACCTGGTCGGACAGCTGCTGGAGGTCGTCGCAGAAGGCGGCCTGGTCGCCACCCCCGCCGGCGTCGTCGCCGCAGGCCGCGAGGCCCAGGGCGAGGAGGAGGGTGGTTGCCAACGCCGCAGCTCGCTTCATGGTCACCGACCCTAAACGAGGGGGCCGCCCGGTCGGTTCCTTGCTGCCGTGTTTGCCGTGGAGCGGGACGACCCGGCACACTTGACCGGTCGGTCAAGTCCGGCCGGCCCAACGGCTCCCACCCTCGCAGGAGACCCCATGCCCAACGCAGTCATCGTCGACGTCGTCCGCACCGCCGGCGGCAAGCGCAACGGCAAGCTGTCGGGCTGGCACCCCTCCGACCTGTCGGCGGCGACGCTCAAGGCGCTCGTGGCCCGCAACGACCTCGATCCGGCCCTGATCGACGACGTCATCATGGGCTGCGTCATGCAGGTCGGCAGCCAGGGGCTGAACATCGGCCGCAACGCCGTGCTGGCCGCCGGGTTCCCCGAGTCCGTGCCCGCCACCACCGTCGACCGCCAGTGCGGGTCGTCGCAGCAGGCGGTCCACTTCGCGGCGCAGGGCGTGATGGCGGGGGCGTACGACATCGTCGTGGCCGCCGGCGTCGAGGTCATGACGACCACGCCGATGGGCGCCTCGATCACCCCCGGCTCGTTCCCGTTCGGCCCGAGCGTCATCGCCCGCTACGAGGCCACCGGGGGCCTCGTGCCCCAGGGCATCTCGGCCGAGATGATCGCCGACAAGTGGGCCATCTCCCGCGAGGACCTCGACGAGTTCGGCGCCCGCAGCCAGCGGCGGGCCGCGCAGGCCCGCGACGAGGGCCGCTTCGACAACGAGATCGTCGGTGTCGACGAACTACGCCTCGACCGTGAGAGCGGCAAGGTCACCCCCGGCGACGGCCAGGTGACCGCCGACGAGGGCATCCGCGAGGGCACGACGGCCGAGACGCTGGCCAACCTGAAGCCGGCGTTCAAGCCCGACGGCAAGGTCACGGCGGGCAACAGCTCGCAGATCTCCGACGGCGCCTCGGCCGCTCTCATCATGAGCGAGGAGAAGGCCGCCGAGCTCGGCCTCACCCCCCGGGCCCGGTTCGTGCAGTTCGCCGTCGTCGGCGTCGACCCCGTCACCATGCTCACCGGTCCCATCCCCTCCACCGAGAAGGTCCTCGCCCGGGCCGGCCTCGGCGTCGCCGACATCGACCTGTTCGAGGTCAACGAGGCCTTCGCCTCGGTCGTGCTGGCCTGGGAGAAGGAGATCCACCCGGACATGGACCGGGTGAACGTCAACGGCGGCGCCATCGCCCTCGGCCACCCCCTGGGTTGCTCCGGCACGAAGCTCCTGGCCACGTTGCTCAACGAGCTCGAGCGCACCGGCGGCCGCTTCGGCCTGCAGACGATGTGCGAGGGCGGCGGCCTGGCCAACGCCACCATCATCGAGCGCCTGGGGTAGCGCCCCGCGCACCCTCCGGCGGAGGACCGGACTTCTCGACCGTCACCCTGCGTGTCTCGTCACCGCAGAACATGGGTAGCCAGCCGGGTTCGAAGCCAAGAGGCGTATGGAGAACCCGATGCGGGTGCTGGTCGTGGACGACGACGAGGACGTCCGCGCGATCGTCCGCCGGAGCCTCGAGCGTGAGTGCCTCGACGTCGTCGAGGCCTCCGACGCCACCGAAGCGCTCCGCGTCGCCGCGACTCCGATCGATGTCGCCGTACTCGACATCGGCCTCCCGGGCACGACCGGCCTGGAGCTGCTGACCCAGCTCCGGGAGCACCAGCGCGACCTGCCGGTGATCATGCTCACCGGGGCCGGAGCCGAAGCCGACCGGGTGCTCGGGCTCATGAGCGGAGCCGATGACTACGTGGTCAAGCCCTTCTCCGGTCGCGAGCTGGCCGCCCGGGTCATGGCCGCCGGACGGCGGCGGGCGCCGCTGCTCACGGAGACGATCGACAACGACGGGCTGACGATCGATTCGGCCGGCCGCCGGGCCTCCCTCCACGGCCGACCGCTCGAACTCACGCGGCGCGAGTTCGACCTGCTCCACCACCTGACCGCCCACGCCGGCCGCGCCTTCTCGCGCGACGAGCTGCTGCGGGCGGTCTGGGCCTCGTCGGCGGCGTGGCAGACGGCGGCCACCGTCACCGAGCACGTCCGCCGCCTGCGCACCAAGATCGAGGCCGACCCCGCCCACCCCGTCCGCCTCGTCACGGTCAGGGGGGCCGGCTACCGGCTCGAGACGCCGACGGGCACCACGCCCGCCGACGGCCCGCCGCTGCCGGTGGCGCGAACACGATCGGCGAGCGACCAGATCGACCACGCCGCCCTCGACGACGAGATCCGAGTCGGCCTCGAGCGGCGCGAGTTCCGGGTCCACTACCAGCCCGTCGTCGACCTCCGCAACGGCCGCTGGACCGGGGTCGAGGCGCTGTTGCGCTGGCAGCACCCCCGGCGCGGCCTGCTGGCGCCCGCCGCCTTCATCGACCGGGCCGAGCGCTCGGGCGCCATCGTCGAGCTCGGGATGTACGTCCTCGAGGAGACGTGCCTGCAGTGGCGGCGCTGGCAGCAGGCCGGCACCCCGCTCGAGGTGGCGGTGAACCTCTCCGGTCGTCAGATCGCCGACCCGGGCCTCGTCGACCGCATCGGCCGGGCGATGGCCGGCGCGGGCATGCCGCCCGGTGCGCTGTGGCTCGAGGTCACCGAGACGTCGTTGGTCGAGGACCTCGACCACGCCGCATCCGTGCTCGGGCGGATCACCGAACTCGGCGCCTGCGTGTCCATCGACGACTTCGGCACCGGGTGGGCGAGCCTCACCTACCTCCGCCAGTTCCCGGTGCGGGCCTTGAAGATCGACCGCATGTTCGTGGCCGGCCTCGACGCAGGCCGCAACGACGCCGCGATCGTGAGCTCGATCATCTCGCTCGGCGCCGAGCTCGGGCTGTCGGTGGTGGCCGAAGGCATCGAGACCACCGAACAGCTGGAGCACCTGAAGGCGCTCGGGTGCGTGCTCGGCCAAGGCTACCTCTTCTCGCGCCCGCAGCCTCCCTGCGAGTTGCGCATCCAACGTGGCTGACCCCGACCGAGGGCCGGTGGCGAGGGGTCGGCGGCCCTCGCTGCCGGTCTACCTGGGCGGGTTGCTCCTGCTCTTCGGGCTCGTGACCGCCGCGCTCGGCGGCTACCAGCGATCGCGCAACGTCGAGCGCGCCGAACGGGAGGCGGCCGAGTGGGTGGCGTTCCGGGCCGCCCTCGGCGCCCGGGAGATCGACGTCGCCATCGAGCTGACGATGGAGTCGGTGGCGGCCGTGGCCGCCAGCCCCGGCCTCGACGCGCTGTTCACCGGCGAGGCTGCGAACGGATGCACGCTGACGTTCACGGGCGCCGGCCCGTTCTCGGGCGGCCACATGGACATCATCGACGCAGCTGGGCTCGCCCGTTGCTCCTCCCGCCCGCTCCCGTCCGTCATCGAGTTCGCCGGCGCCGCATTCCTCCCGCCGACCCAAGGTTCGGCGTCGGTCCTCGGCCCGGTGGTCGATCCCGTCAGCGGGCGTGACGCGCTCGTGGTCGTCCAGGCGATCGGCACCGGTGGCGTCGTCGCCGCCTTCCTCGAGCTCGACGGCCTCGCAGCCCGCCTGGCCGAATCCCTCAGCGGACCCGTCCCGACGACGTTCGCCGTGGGCGATGGCGACGGCGCGGCCGGGGCCGCCGGCAGTGGCGTCATCGCGGCCGCGGCGGCCATCTCGTCCATCGGCTTCACCGTCGACGCGAGCGTCCAGCGGGCGGCGGCGCTGGCCGAGGTCGACGAGCTCAACCGCACGCTCCTGCTGGGGGAGCTGCTCGGTCTCGCGGCGCTCGTCGCCGCGACCTTGCTGCTCTACCGCTTCGTGGCCCGCCCGATCGAGCGGCTCGGAGCCGCCGTTCGCGCCGGGATCGACGACGACTCGGCCGACCTCCGGGGCGGCGGACCGGCGGAGGTCGTCGCCCTGGCCGAGGACTTCACCGCCCTGCGCCGGACCGTCGCCGCGGAGCTGCAGGGTCGCCGGAACGCCGAGGCCGAGGCTCGCGCCGCCGAGCTGCGGTACCGCACGCTCTTCGCCACGAACCCGGTGCCCATGTGGGTGCACGACGTCGAGACGCGGCAGCTGCTCGACGTCAACGACGCAGCCGTGGCCGGCTACGGCTACAGCCGCGACGAGCTGCTCGCGTTGACGGCCGATGACCTCGGCATCGGCCAGGCCGCCGGCGCCGCGGGCCATGGAACCGACGACGACCTCGCCCGAGCGACGCGCCACGCTCGCAAGGACGGGCGCCTCGTCGAGGTGCTGACCACGATGCAGGCCGTCGAGTTCGGTGACCACATGGCGCAGCTCGTCATGGCCGAGGACGTCACCGAGCGGGAACAGGCCCGGCGGATCCTCGAGCGGACGCAACGGATGGACAGCCTCGGCCAGCTCGCGGGTGGCATCGCCCACGACTTCAACAACTTGCTGGCGGTCATGCTCGGCTTCGTCGACCTCGCGCTGCCGGCCTTGCGCACCGGCGCCGCCGAGGACCCCGAGCGGTGGGGCCGCCCGCTGAGCGACGTCGAGCACGTCGATGCCGCCGGGCGACGGGCGGGGGCGCTCACCCAGCAGCTGCTGCGCTTCGCCCGGGGCGAGCACGTCCAGCTGGGCCCGGTCGACCTCAACGACGTCCTGGCCGGGCTCGAAGGCCTCCTGCTCCAGACCCTCGGTTCGCCGCACGAGCTGGGCCTGTCGCTCGACGACCGCCTCCGCCAGACGATCGCGGACGCCGGCCAGATCGAGCAGGTGGTGCTGAACCTGGCGGTGAACGCCAAGGACGCCATGCCCCACGGGGGCCGGCTCCTCATCGAGACGGCGAACGTCGACATCGAGGCCGACGACCCCCGATTGGCCTCGCAACCGCAGTTGCGGCCGGGCCCGTTCGTCCGCCTGCGGGTCAGCGACAGCGGCACGGGCATGGGCCCGGCCGAGCGGGACCGCGCGTTCGAGCCGTTCTTCACCACGAAGGGCCGCTCGACCGGCACCGGGCTGGGGCTGGCCACCGTCTACGGGATCGTCACCAGCGCCGGTGGTGCCGTGTACGTGTACTCGGAACCGGGCCATGGCACGACGTTCACGATCCTGCTGCGGGCCGCCGCCGTGACCGCTCCGACCTTGCGGCCGGCGAGGTGCTCGCCGCCGGCGGTCGGCACCACCGTGCTCGTCGTGGACGACGAGCGGGAGATCCTCGCGTCGGTCGAGCGGATGCTGCGCGATGCCGGGTTCGCCGTGCTGACTGCGCCGGACGGGCCCGCGGCGCTGCGTCTGGCAGACGCGCACGACGGCCCCATCCACGTGCTCCTCAGCGACGTCGTCATGCCGCAGATGGGGGGCGGCGAGCTCGCCGACCTGTTCACCGCCGCTCGACCCGGTACCCGGGTGGTGTTCATGTCCGGGTACGCGCCGCCCTTGCTGCTCGCCGAGGGGCGGCTGACCGTCGATGCCCGCGTGGTGGACAAGCCGTTCACCGCCCGGGTCCTCACCGCCGCGATCGGCGCGGCCATCGCCGCGCCGATGGTCGAGCCTCAGGACCTGCGGACGGATCGGCCTCCGACGGTCAGGGGCCGCAGGTCCTTCCTGCGTCTCGATTCGATTCCGGGGTCCGACAGGAGGGCTTCGCCGGCGCGAGCCGGACCCGCCCCATCTCAGCCCACCAGCTGACCCGACGAGGAGCGCGCCGTCGTCGACGTCGACGTCCCGCGACCCATGGCCTCCTTGATGGTGGCCACCCAGAAGTCGGTCGTCCGGTCGATCCGGCTCAGGCGCCGCAGCCGCTTCGTCATGACGGTCGCCGCGCCGCAGCCGGCGGCCAGGCTCGACCACAGCAGGAGATCGGTCATGGTGCCGTGGCCGGGTGTCGTGAGAAGTGGGTCACCCGTGCGGGATCGGTGCCGCAGGCGCCGCGCTGACGCTCGTCGGCGACTGTTGTGTGGCCGTTGATCGCCTCGCCGACCCGTAGCCTGTCCAGCCGATGGACCTCGGTCTCGTCCTCAAGCTCGTCCTGGCGGTCGGGGCGTTCTGGCTGATCTGGAAGGCGGGCCGGGCGATGCTGGGGGGCCTCGTGCGGCCCATACCGGAGCCGCCGCCGGCCGGCGAGCTGCGGAAGGTCAAGATCACGTTCCGCTGCGCGATCTGCGGCACCGAGGTGCGGATGACGATGGCCAACGACGAGGTCCCCGACCCGCCCCGGCACTGCATGGACGAGATGGAGCTCGTCGCTCCGATCGACCTGTGACGGTGGTTCGTCCCCCTCCCGGGTTCTCCACAACCTGGGGATAGTGGTGTGGAGGGTCACACGCCTGTAACTCTCCCGACACCCGGCGTCACCGGACGATCACCCTCCGGACACCGGGCCCGCGCCGCTTGGCGGGTCAGTGCCACTGGGTGGCGACGACGATCCCTCCGAGGATGAAGGCGAGGCCCACGAGGAGCCACATGTTGCTCGTGTCGTCGGGCAGAATGCCCCAGGTGGGCAGCAGGGCCACGTAGTTCAGGATGATCACCAGCACGCCGAGGGCGAGGAACACCCCCATCAGCACCGGCACCCAGGTCGGGCTGACCTTCATCTCCCGCGGGATCGGCGGCGTGTAGCGGGCCGACGCCGGCGGCACCGAGCCGGCCTTGCCGGCCACCGGGTGTCCACCCTTCGGCGTCACCCGCCCCGACGTCCCCGGGGGGACCTTGCGCTTCGCCGGCTGTGCCACGGGTGGCGACGCTACAACGCCACGGCCACGAGCCTGGCGGCGCCGACGGCGTCGGTGAGGGCGGCGTCGGCGGCCATGAACAGGCCGGCGGCGTCGGTGGCGTGCTGGGGGTAGCCCGCCACCCCGGCCACGGGGTCGCAGCGGACGTCGCCGCCGCCGGGAAGCTGGTGCAGCCCCCGCAGCGCGCCGAGCACCCGCTCGAGGAGCGCGGCGGCCTCGTCGGGGTGCGTCGCCGGGGCCACGAAGGCGAGCTCGCCGTCCTCGGTGCGGCCGAGCGTCGCCGTCTCGGGGAGGAGGGGCCCGGCCCTGGTCACGAGCTCCCGCACCAGCCAGGCCAGTCCGTCCGGGCCGAGCTGCGTGCGCAGGTCCGAGAGGGACCGCAGGGTGACGAGGGCGAAGGCGAGGGGAGCGCCCCCGGCCCGGGCGACGCCGATCTCGTCGGCCAGCCGGGCCTCGAGCATGGCCGACGACAGCGCCCCGGAGGCCTCGTCGATGGTGCCGTGCTCGCCGAGGTGGCGGGCGGCGGCGATGCGCTGGGCCACGAGGCCGACCAGGGTCTTGGCGTTGAACGGCTTCGACACGAAGCCGTCGATCCCGCTCGCCGTGGCCCGGGCTCGAGGTTCGACCGTCATGTCGGCGGTCACCACGATCACCGGGAGGAGCTGGTGATCCGGCCCGGAGCGCAGCCGCCGGTACACGTCGAGGCCCGAGAAGCCCCGCAGCCCCACGTCGAGGAGCACGCAGTCGGGGTGGTGCTCCTCGACGGCCGCCATCGCCGCGTCGACGTCGTCGGGGTCGCAATGGACGAAGTCGTAGCCGCTGGCCCGGAAGTAGGCGCGCAGGAACTCGGCGACGTCGGCGTCGTCCTCGAAGCCGAGGACCCGGGTGGTGGCCGCGAGGCGGCCCGAGAGGGAACCGGGACGGCTGGTCTCGGGCATCGCCGCTACCTTCTTCCAGCCGTGGGCAACGCTCGGGTGCTCGTCATCGACAACTACGACTCGTTCGTCTACAACCTGGTCCAGTACCTGGGCGAGCTCGGGGCCGAGCCGCTTGTCCATCGGCACGACGAGCTCACGCTGGAGCAGATCGTCGCGCTCGAACCCGACGCCGTGCTCGTCTCACCCGGCCCGGGCCGCCCCGAGGACGCCGGCTTGTCGAACGACGTCATCCTCCGCTTCACCGGTTCGGTGCCCGTGCTCGGCGTCTGCCTCGGCCACCAGTGCCTCGGCCAGGTGTACGGCGGCGACGTCGTGCGGGCCCCGGCGGTGATGCACGGCAAGACCTCGCTCGTCCACCACGACGGTCGCGGCATCTTCGCCGGGCTGCCGAACCCGTTCGAGGCGACCCGCTACCACTCGCTCGTCGTCACCCCGGAGTCGGTGCCCGAGGAGCTCGAGGTGTCGGCCCGCACCGACGACGGCATCGTCATGGGCCTGCGGCACCGCGAGCACCCGACGACCGAGGGCGTGCAGTTCCACCCCGAGTCGATCCTCACCGCCAGCGGCCACGACCTGATCGCCAACTGGCTCTCGCATGTCGCGCCCGTCGGCTGAGTCTCTTCGCCGTCACTCGCTTCGCTCCGTTCCGGCGAGTTGTGGTGCCCTCGCTCTGCTCGGTCGTTGCGGTCCTCGGCCGACTTCGTCGCCCTGCGGCCGATGTCGGGGGGCTCCGCCCCGGTCGACAGGCGCGCCGATGACACCGCTGTCCTCCGCACGTCCTGAAGCCGACTAGTCGCCGACGTCGGTCGCCGGTGGGGCCTCGGTCGCCTCGCCCACCACGATCGTCACCGTGGAGCCGGGCTCGGCTTCCTCGTTGCCGCCGGGGGTCTGGTCGATCACCCGGCCGGCGTCGTCGCTGCCCGGGTCGACCGGCTGGGTCTGCACGTCGGCGCCGAAGCCGGCGTCCTCGAGCGCGTTGACGGCGGCGTCCTGGTCGAGGCCGACGACCGGCGGCACGGTGGCCGTGGCCGCGCCGGACGAGACCACGATCACGACCTCGCCGCCGGCCGGCACCTCCGTGCCGGGGCCGGGCTCCGTGCGGATGACCCGACCCTGCTCGACGTCGTTGGAGGCCTCGCCGATCACGCGGGGCACGAGGCCGGCCTCCTGCACGTCGTTGACGCACTCGTTCTCCTGGATCGACTCGCACGGCGGCACCCCGACCGGCGACGGCCCGGACGACACGACGAGCACGATCGGCCCGTTGGACGGGGCCTCCTGGTCGGCGGCCGGTTCGGTGCGGACGACCTGGCCGGCGTCGACGTCCTCGCTCGGCTCCTCGCGCTGGGAGATCTCGCCGACGAAGCCCCGCTCCTGCAGCTGCCGGGTGGCGTCGTCGACGAGCGACCCGGCGACGTCGGGCACCACCAGCAGGTTCGCCTCGCCGACGGTGAGCGTGATCGTGCTCCCCTGGTCGACCCGCTCGCCGCCGCCCGGGTCCTGGCCCACGACGATGCCGATGAGGGCCGGGTCGTCGACCTGCTCGAACTGGGTGGCCCCGACCGTGAAGCACGAGACCCGGGTGATGGTGCCGTCGGCTTCGGTGTTCTCGCAGCTCTGGGCCTGCAGCAGGTTGCGGGCGTCCTCTTCGATGATGCCCTGGCCGGCCAGCACCGGCACCTCGACCTGCACGACCTCGGGCTCCTGGTCCTCGCCGACGCCGAGCGTGCGGGCCAGGAGAAAGAGGAGCCCGGCGAGGACGGCGAGGAGCACGACGAGGGCGACGAGGAAGAGCCCCGAACGGCGCTCGCGGGTGGCGGGCACGTACTCGCGGGGCAGGTCCTCGACGGGCACGCCGACGACGGCCGTGGGCTGCACGACGGGCACGACCTGGGTGCCAGCCACCGCGGGCGCGGCCTGCGTGGCCATCACGGTGAAGCCCTCGCGGTAGCGCCGGAGATCGGCCCGCAGGTCCTCGGCCGAGGCGTAGCGCCGGGCCGGGTCCTTCTCGAGGAGCAGCAAGATGATGGCCTCGAGCGCGGCGGGCACCGCCAGGTTCAGGCTGCGAGGCGGCCGGGGCTGCTCCTGCACGTGCTTGTAGGCGATGGCCACCGGGCTGTCGCCCTGGAACGGCGCCCGGGCCGTGACCATCTCGTACAGCACGACGCCGAGGCTGTAGAGGTCGCTCCGGGGGTCGAGGGAGAGGCCCTGGGCCTGCTCGGGCGAGAAGTACGTGGCCGTGCCCATGACCGAGCCGGCCTGGGTGAGGTTCTCCTCGGCGGCGGCGTCCATCGCCCGGCCGATGCCCCAGTCGGCCACCTTCACGATGCCGGCCTCGGTCACGAGGATGTTGCCGGGCTTGATGTCGCGGTGGAGCATCCCGCCGGTGTGGGCGTGGCTGAGGGCGGCGGCCACGTCGGTGCCGATGTCGACGGCCCGATCGGCCGGGATCGGGCCGTCGGCGCGGATCATGTCGGCGAGGCTGGGCCCGTCGACGTACTCCATCACGATGAAGTAGGTGCCGTGCTCCTGGCCCCAGTCGTAGACGCTGACGATGTTCGGGTGGTTGAGGTTGGCCGCGGCCTGGGCCTCGCGCCGGAAGCGGGCCACGAACGACGGGTCGGTGGCGAACTCGGCGAACAGCACCTTCACCGCGACCGGCCGGTCGAGCTGGAGGTCCCGTGCGAGGAACACCTCCGCCATCCCACCCCGCCCGAGGCGCCGGTGGAGCTCGTAGCGGCCGCTGAACACTGTCGGCTGGGGCATGTCGGTCATCGAGCGTAGGTGACGGTCGGCGGCTCGACGGCCACGGGAGGGTGCCGTGTCAACCGAGCGCGGCTTCCATGACGGCCCGGGCGATGGGGGCGGCGACCCGGCCGCCGGTGACCTCGCTGACGCCGGGCTGCGCCTCGACGATGACGGCCACGGCGACGGCCGGCGGCTCGCCCGGCCGTCCCGCGAAGGCCACGAACCAGGCGTGCGACGACGGCGGCGACGTGCCCAGCTGGGCGGTGCCCGTCTTGCCGCCCACGACGAAGCCATCGATGGCGCCGGCCTGGCCGCTGCCCGACTCGACGACACCCACCATGGCCTCGCGCATCGTGGCTGCGGTGGCGGGGGAGACCGCCTGGGTCATCACCGACGGCTCGAACGTGCGCACGACCTCGCCCCGGTCGTCGGTCACGCGGTCGAGGACGTGCGGGACCATGACCGCACCGTCGCCGGCGAGGGCGCCCACGACCATCGCCATCTGCAGCGGCGTGGCCGAGACGTTGCCCTGGCCGATCGAGGCGCGAGCGAGCGGACCGTTGCCCTCGTCGTCGGCGAAGTCCGTCGGGAACGTCGACGTCGCCGCCGCCGGCAGGTCGAACGGCGGGCGCTCGTTGAACCCGAACCGCTCGGCGCCTTCGATCATCCCGGCCTCGCCGATGGTCTCGACGCCCATGTGGGCGAAGGCGCTGTTGCAGCTGACGCGGAGGATGTCGAACAGGGCGCCGCCGCAGGTCGAGCCGCCGAAGTTCGACAGCTCGTCCTCGGTGAAGTCGATGTCGAACTCCTCCTCGGACGGGTACGCCGGCTGCGCGTCGGTCACGCCGAAGCCCTCGACGCCGATGGCGCCGGTGACGACCTTGAAGGTCGAGCCCGGGAAGAACGACTTGCGGTACGCAGCGGGGATGATCGGCGACTGCTGGCTGGCGGGGTCGAGGGCGGCCCGGTTGGCATCGGCCGCGGCCTGGTCGTGGGTGGAGAGCGCGTTCGGGTCGAACGACGGGAACGACCACAGGGCGAGCACCGCACCGGTGCGGGGGTCGACGGCGGCCACCGAGCCCCGTTGCTGGCCGAGCGCGTTGCGGGCCGCCTCCTGCACGTCGGCCCGCAGCGTGAGGGTGACGTCGCCGACGCGCTCGCGGTCGACGAACAGGTCCGAGACGCTCTGGAACTCGAGCTCGGTGGTCTGGCCGGCCAGGTCGTCGTTGAAGGCCCGCTCGGCGCCGTCCGCCCCGAAGTTGAAGTTCAGGAAGCCGGTGGTGTGGGCGAACAGGTCGCCGGTCGGGTACACCCGCTGGAACTCGAAGCGGTCGCCTTCGGGCGCGGGGAGGCTCTCGGCCAGCACCACGCCGTCGGCCGAGAGGATCTGGCCCCTTGGGCGGTCGAAGTCCCGCACGAGGGCCCGGGTGTTGAGCGGGTCGGTGTTGAGCGACGGCGCGTGGGCGACCTGCACGTAGTTGACCATGGCGAACAGCGCCAGGTAGCAGACGAGCAGGCCCATCCCGAGCTTGGCGATGCGCTGGTTCACGGGGCGTCGGCGGGATCGGGCGCCGTCGCCGAGCGGCGCCACCGGCGGGCCCGGGGCTCGGGCAGCTCGCCCCGGCGCCGGGCGGCGTCGTCGCTGATGCGGACCAGCAGCGCCAGCAGCACGTAGTTGCCGAGCAGCGACGAGCCGCCGTAGCTCACGAACGGCAGCGTCACGCCGGTGAGGGGCAGCAGCTTCGTGACCCCCGCCATGATGATGAAGGCCTGGATGGCGAGCAGCGTGGTGAGTCCGGTGGCCAGCAGCTTGTCGAAGGGGTCCTCGGTGCGGGCCGCCACCCGGAGCCCCGACGAGGCGAGGAGCAGGAAGCCGACGATGATGGCCGTGGTGCCGAACAGGCCGAGCTCCTCGCCGATGGCGGCGAAGATGAAGTCGGTCTCGACGACGGGGATGCGCTGCGGGTTGCCGAGCCCGAGCCCCGTGCCCCCGATGCCGCCCCAGGCCATGGCGAACCAGCTCTGCGTGATCTGGAACCCGTCGCCGGTCGGGTCGGGGGGCAGCTCCCAGAACGGGTACCAGGTCGCGACCCGCTCCTGGACGTGGTTGAACACCCGGTAGGCGAGGAACGCGCCGCCTGCGAACAGGGCCCCGCCGAGGCCGAGGTACAGCGCCCGGCCGGTGGCGACCCAGAGCAGCACCACGAACAGGGCGAAGAAGAGGAGCGACGACCCGAGGTCGCGCTCGAAGAACATGACGACGAGCGAGATGCCCCAGGCGACGAGCACCGGCGCCAGCTCGCGCAGGTCGAGGGCTCGCAGCCCGAGCGCCTCGCGGTTCTCCACGAGGTAGCCGGCGAAGAACACGGCCAGGGCGATCTTGCCGAACTCGCCGGGCTGGAAGCCGACGGGGCCGAGCGCGACCCAGATGCGGGCGCCGTTGACGGTCTGTCCGACCACCGGCACCAGCGGCAGGAGTAGCAGCGCCACGCCGAGCAGCAGGAACGAGTAGCGGAGACGGGCCAGGTCCCGGGCGCGACGGACCACGAGCAGCGTGACGATGTACGCCCCGACACCGAGCGCGGTCCACACCGACTGCAGCCCGGCCAGGCCGCTCGGGTCCGCCTTGGCCTCGTCGAGGCGGGCGATGAACACGTAGCCGATGCCGTTGAGCAGGGCGGCGAGCGGGAGCAGCAGGCCGTCGGCGCCCGGCGCGAAGCGGCGGGTGGCGAGGTGGGCCGTGACGAGGAGGGCCAGCACCATCACGAGGAACGGGCCGATGTCGGCCGGGAGGGTGGCGGTACGACCCAGGGCGGCCAACGCGTAGGCCCCGGCCGTGACGAGGGCCCCGAGCAGGATCAGGCCCAGCTCCGTGCGCCGCCGGGCGAGGGCGATCACGGGGGCGGGACGGTGGTCGGCGGCACCGTGGACGAGGTCGGCCGCGTGGTGGGCGGTGCGCTCGTCGACGTCGTCGGGGCGGTGGTGGTGGTCGTCGTCACGCCGACGAGGTACTCGCGGGCGTCGTCGACCGACCCGAACTCGATGCCCTCGGTCACCGCGTCGCGGGCCTCGGGCCGGAGGTCGGTGATCACCAAGCCGGTGCTGAGCTCGAAGGTGGGGTCGAACCACAGGACGCCGTCGGGCTTGCCCCGGAAGATGGCGATCTCCGTGGCGCCGGTGGCGCCGTCGTCCTGCAGGCCGACGTAGTACGTGTTGCGGGCGTACTGGGCGATGGCGACGGCGGCGCCGCCCAGCACGACGAGGAGGATCAGCAGGAAAGCGACGACCCGGGTCGTGACCCGTCGCGAGCGGCCGGCCCGCTTCTCGCGGCGGCGGTCGCGCCGGCTCATCGTTGCGGTGGCGGCGCTGCTCGGGCCGGGCGGGGCGACCCGCACGGTGCTGTCGGGGTCGACGGGGTCGACGGCGGTGGTGAAGCCGGCCAGGTCGTCGGCGGC